>CANRLI010000001.1 GCA_947631475.1 uncultured Bacilli bacterium
TTAATTTCATATTGATAACTGGTTGATGAAGAACTTTTTAATTTAGGTAACTGAATATTTTCTTTATTAGTTAGTAATTTTTCATAGTAAGCTAATAAGTCTTTTTCAGTATTAAAATCTGGTAAAGCATAGGAATGATAAATTGTAGATATTTGAAATTCTGTTATTGTATCATCAATAAACGGTTCTTCAGTATAATCTAAATAAGTAAATAAATCTAATTGAATTGGTTCTTTAGATAAATTGTAATCTTTAAAAGAGATAATATTAGGGGAATAAATATCATTTATTTTAAGTTTATATTTATAAAAACAGACGATGTATTCATTACCAAAGAAGATATCCCAAAATAATTTAGATACGTTTTTTAAATTGTTTCTTATTTTAAGATATATTTTAAATGTTAGAAGGGGTGAATAGTTTTCGATATTAGTGGTAAAATTATCAATAACATTCATAAAGTCTTGATAAGTTTTAGTATCTAAATTAATGGCAGAAGCTAGTTTTAAGTCATTTAGAAAACCAAGGTGGTTAGAAAAATCACGATATATATATCGATGATGTCTTAAGAAGATTTTCTTTATTTGTTGTTCTTTAGAACTATGAAAATATTCTTCTAAAGAGATTTTTTTAGCTCCTGGATAATATATGTTATGAAGTTCATAGACTGTTTTTATAATGTCTTGCAGACGATAGGAATTAATAAAACCTAATGATTTAGATAATAATTCAAGATATAATGGTAAGTTTAAGTCATTAGTTAAAAAGTAAGCAAGATTGTTTATGATGATGGTTATTGATTTGTTGGGTAAGTTAAGGCGAGCTAGGTAATCATATAAACTGTTGATAATTTGGGGATTATAACCAATTTGGGATTTACTATATGCTTTATATTTAAAGTTACTTAAAAAAGAGCTTTTAATAATTTGTTCATTCATATATATCCCCCATTTCTAGGCCATATATTATTTTATAAGGGATATTTTGTCAAATTTTACGGAGTTTGGTAATTACTAGTTATACCAAAATACTCTTCTAGGGTTAACCAATCACCATTGTTATATAGTTTGGTGGCAAGTTCAACACCGACATAGCGGAAATGCCAGGGTTCATACTTATAGCCTGTTTGAGCGGTTTTACCTGCGGGATAACGAAGAATAAAACCATATTTATAGCAATTTTTAGCTAGCCAAATGGCCTCAGGACTATTTATAAAGGAATCATTTATTTGGTTGACGTCAAAGGCTAAGCCTGATTGATGTTCAGAATGACCAGGGCGGGCAGAGTAAGTATCAGCTTTGGTAAGTCCATCTCGTATAACATAATTTTCATACAAGGTTTTTTGGCGTTCATATGAGCGGTAGCCACTTTGTAACCAAATATTTAAACCATCTAATTTAGCAGCCGCCGACATTAAGTCAAAGGCTTCTTTAGTTTGACTAGTTAAACCAGTACCATAATTAGCTGGCAAAAAATAAGTTTTGTTAACAATTAAATAGCCGTCAATATAAGTTACACCATTTATAGTGGTGCCTGAAAAACCTTTAGAAGTTGTAAAATTAGTGGTAGTTGGTGAATCTGGATTAGTAGTTAATGAAGAATTTGTAGTTAAATCTGAGGATTCTTTAGATGCAGTAACCGTTAACGTAAAGTCTTCTCGGGCTACATTACCACTTGAATCTTGAGCTTCATAAGTTAAATTATAGGTTCCTTTTTGGTTCATATCATATTTCCCCTTTACTACTGGTATTATATTTTCTTTGGAATTATCAGTGACAATAACATTATTAAGTAAATTAATAAGACTGCCTTTTTCAATTATTAACTCTTTATTAAAAGAAATTGTGGGTTTTTCTTCATCATATACATCTAATTCATAGGAATAAGTATGTTCTTTTTGGTAATTATCAACCACAATAAAATTAATTATTTGCGAGCCAAGAGTTGAAGTATCAATCATTTGTTTAGAAGTTTTTAAATGACCATTTTTAAGTTTATGAATAAAATCTGTATTATAGGCAATTTCATTTATAGAAATACGAACTTTTTGCTCATAATCAATTATAATTTTTTTAGGTATCAAAAATGGTATTATAAAAAGTGAAATAATAAGTAAGATAATTAAATAATGGTAATATTTTACTTTTTTCATATGATTAGGCCCCTATTCTTCTTTATATTTAGTATTGATAAATATAAAGAAAATATAAGTTAGTAATCATATAAATGCTTATATAAATTAAGATTTATATTTTAAGATACGGGTAGTATTTAAAATAGTTAGTAAAGTTACACCGGTATCGGCAAAAACAGCATGCCACATTGAAGAAAGACCTAATGCTGAAAGTGTTAAAACAATTATTTTAACAGCAAGAGCAAAGATGAGGTTTTCTTTAATTATTTTATGTGTTTTTTTAGAGATATTAATAGCGGTAATTATTTTGGCGAGATCATCGTTAGGAATAACTATATCGGATGATTCAATAGCAGCGGCACTACCAAGATTACCCATAGAAATGCCAATATCACTACGAGCTAGAGATGGCGCATCATTGATGCCATCACCAATAAAGGCAGTTTTACCATTAGGATTATTTTGTAATTCTTTTTCTAATAAGTGATATTTATCAGTTGGCAATAATTCATATTTAACTTCCGTGATATTTAGTTTTTGGGCTATATCTAAAGCTGTTTTTTCTTCATCACCGGTAAACATAAGGGTCTTAATATTCATTTTATTTAAAATACTGATTGTTTTTTGAACACCTGGTTTTAAAGTATCAGTTCGTTTTAAACGAGCAATAATTTGATTATCAAGGCTAAGATATATGGCGTTATCTTGTTCTTTAGCTTTAAGAAAAGTACAACTGCCTATTTTGATATGGTGTTTTAATAGATCATAACTAAGTCCTTGACCACTTATCTCTTTAAAATTTTTAACATCTTTAGTATTAACTTTTTGCTTAAAGAAGTTATTAATGGCGATAGCGATTGGATGGTTAGAAAATTTTTCGCCTTTAAGATAATAATCGATAATTTGGTTTTCTTGATAATTATCATTTAAGATTTCTAATGTAAAGTTGTTAAAGTCACCAGTTGTTAAAGTCCCTGTTTTATCAAAAATAATTTTATTAACATCTTTTAAACCATCTAAATAATCGCTTCCTTTGATTAAGATACCCGCTTTGGAAGAAGCACCCAGACCAGTAAAATAACTTAGAGGAACAGATATAGCGATAGCACAAGGACAAGCAATAACTAGAAAGGATAAAGCACGATAAAGAGCACTTTTAAAAGGGATGTTAAATAATGGTGGAAATGTTAAAGCTACTAAGATAGCTAAAATGATAACAACGGGGGTATAGATACGAGCTGAAGTAGCTACAAAATTTTCTGTTTTAGCTTTACGATCAGTAGCATTTTCAACTAAGTCAAGAATTCTACTAACTGTACTATTTTCATACGTTTTAGTTACTTTAACTTCTATAATTTCATCAGTATTAATACAACCACTTAGTACTTCATCATTTATTGTGACATGACGTAGTTTGGTCTCGCCTGTTAAAGCAATTGTATTTAGGGAAGTCTGCCCTTTTACAACAAGACCATCTAAGGGGATTCTTTCACCCTTTTTAATAAGAATTATGTCATTTATTTGGACATTTTCAGGATTTACTTTAATTATTTCGTCTTTAACTTTTAAATTAGCATATTCAGGTTTTATATTCATTAAATTAGCGATGGATTTACGTGAATGATTTAAGGCTATTGTTTCTAATATTTCACCAATATTATATAAGATGATAACCATTAAACCTTCAAGGATATTATCCGTAAAATAAGCTCCTATACAGGAAATAGTAATGAGAAGATTTTCATCAATTATTTTAGATTTAAATAATAAATTAAGGGCTTTAAGAGCTATTTCATATAATAAAATGATATAAGCTAAAATAAAAAGAATCGTCGCAATAAGTGAACCATCATTTAGAATAGCAATAAGAGTAAAAAAAAGGGCAATGACTAATTTAATTATGTCAAATGTTACAGAAGCGGTTGTTTCTTCTTCTAAAGGACTAACAATAATATCAGGTTCTATTTCTTTAATTTTAGTAGAAACATATTTTTGGGGATTATCTTCTTGGGAAGAAAAAGAAAGGGTTGATTTAGAAAAGTTAACGACAACATTACTTAATTTAGCATCTTTATTTAAGTGTTTTTCAATTTGTTGAGCACAATTAAGGCAATCAAGATTTTGTAATCTATATTTATAGTTCATTAATATGTTCCACTCCCATCATAAATATTTTTTCCACATGATTATCAGCTAAAGAATAATATATTGTTTGACCATCTTTACGATATTTAACTAATTTAGATTGTTTTAAGAGACGTAGTTGATGAGAAACAGCTGATTGAGAAACATTTATCTCTTCGGCAATATCATTAACACATAATTCTTTATTAATTAAAACATTAATGATTTTAACTCTTGTTGAATCACCAAATATTTTAAATAATTCAGATAAGTCTATTACTTTGTCTTCATTTAATAATTCCATAAGATATCTCCTTTATATGAATATATGTTCATATATTAATATTTTATGATATATAATATCTGATGTCAAGTAAATATGTTATAATTATTAAAGGATGTGATATTGTGTTATATAAAAAAGGAGATAGTAAGTTAAAAAATAATCAAGCAAAAGAATTTATTTTTGATACAGAAATATTTAATGATGACATCGATCTTAAAGATATAGCCGCTTTAGAAGGTTTTTATAAAAAAAATAATTATTTACCTACTCAGTATATTAGTTTATTTTTAAATTATATAACATATTATACAAGATCTTCAGTATTAAATCCACTTGATGATCCATTAACGGCAGATTATAAAAATAAATGTTCATTGGCTGCTAGTATTAATCATGAATTATTAACTAAGATGGGCTTTGAAGCAATATTATTTAATGTTGGCGATGTTATGGGAACAAATAAAATACATCAATTATGTATGGTATGGATACCAACGATGATAGATAATAAATTAGTTAAGAAAGCATATCTTTTAGATCCGACTTTTAGGCAATTTTGTTTAGCCGAAGAAAATAGGTATGAAAGATATTTTGAAGAAGAAAGATATAGTGTTAGAAGAGCAACTCCTCATCCAGGCTACTTTATGAAACTTGATAGTAGCGGAATTTCTTTAGCTGAAGATATAATTAAATATGGGTATTTTGAAGTAACAGATGCAAAGTTAAAAAGATATTTTGATAGTTATTATTTTTATTTAAAGAGAAAAGAAGAATATAAGGATGAAAAAATGCTTGGTAAAGAATATATCTCCCCTATTTCAGGTCAAGAATATTATGATAAGGTTATGCGTAATAAGTTAGATTTTAAAGTAGGTGATTATGGAGCTATTACCACGCCTTTAGAAAGAATTGTAAAGGAAAGAAATAAGTTAAAAAATAGACTTAAATATTTTATATCTCATAAGGATCCATTAGCCAGTGAGATAAAGTTTGAAGATGATAATTTGAAGTTTTAATGGCATACTAAAAGGGTATTAGTCTACCCTTTTAGATGCTTATTTTTTTACTTCAAAATCTAAAATATCTTTAAAAGCTATTTTTTTATTGTTAATGGTAATAAATGAATCATCTTTACATAAGATAAGTTTTTCATTACTTGTGCCATCTTTAGTAGTAATAGAAACGTTTAATCTATTAGCATAACCATTACTATCAAAATAACTTTTTAATTCATTAACGTCTTTGGCTGGATGATGACGTTCAGCATGAAAATAATCATTGTTATTCTTGATGTTTTTGTCTATTTTATTGGCATAAACTTTTGGTAATGTCATATTATTCCTCCTATCTAAGTATATGTATAAATGAACTATTTTTGACAATTATAATAATATGAAAAAAATATTAAATAATAAATATATCATTATGGTGCCTATTTTAATACTTAATATAATTAGTTTAATATATTTACATAGAAGTGAATATTTTACTAAGCAATTATTTTATCTAATTATAAGTTTTATTATTTTATTAATAATGAGTCGTATTAATTATAAATTTATAATGAAGTATAGTAAGTATTTATATTTTCTAGCATGTTTATTACTTTTGTTAGTTTTATTTGTTGGAAGAGAGATTAAGGGAGCTAAGGCATGGTTACATATTTATAAAATATCTATTCAACCAAGTGAAATTGCTAAATTAGCTTTAGTAGTTTATATGTCTTATTTAGTCATTAAAAAAGCAAATATTTTTTATATTATGTTAGTAATTATTATTCCTTCTATTTTAACTTTTTTAGAACCTGATACTGGGGCTGTTTTATTTTATGTAATTATATTTTTAGCAGCTTTGAAGTATTTTAAAATTAATAAAAAGATATTAATTGGGATAGGAGTTTTTGGAGCTATTATTTTAGGAGGAGGAATTAGTTTATATTTTATTAATAAAGATTTATTAATAGATATTTTAGGAACTGATTTACTTTATCGGATTGACCGATTAGTAGCTTTTAAGGAACAAAATAATATTCAAAATGTTAATTCTTTGATATCTATTGGAGCTCATCATTTGTTATATATTCCAGAAAGTCATAATGATTTTATTTTTGCAGGAATTATTAGTAAATATCATTTTTTAGTATTTGGAATAATATTATTATGTTATATAGCAATATTTATTTATTATTTAAGGTATATTAACCAGAAAAAAAACATATCTAATATTTTTAATTTTATTTTATTAAATATTTTTTTATTTCAAATATTTTATAATATTTTAATGAATTTATCTTTATTACCAATTATTGGAATACCTCTACCCTTTTTAAGTTATGGTGGATCTTATTTAATTACTTTGTATGCTTTAATTGGTTTATCAATTAATTTAAATTTACATCCTAATAGTAAAATGGTCTAGGTCCATAGTATCCTGGGTTATAACCATAGTTATATGGGCCATAAGGATATGGGCCTTGGTTAGCAATAATTGGACGAGGACGACTTACTCCAACAGCTGCGCCTCCTACTAATGCGCCAGTTATAAATGGTAAAACAAAGCCTCCTCCAATGAAGCGACCATCTCTAGTATACGGATAATTATTATACATAATAAAACTCCTTTCATTATATTGTATGATAGGTTTTTTTATTTGCTATTTCTTGGTCGCTTTTAAAAGGATTTAAGCAAAGATGCCTAAGAATTGTTTTTTCTTACCTTTTCTTATAATTATAACTTGGTGATCAATAGCAATATCTTGATCAATAATAGCATTTTCATCTGTATATTTTTGATTGTTAATAGCTATAGCGTTACTACAAAGCATTTCACGGGCTTCTCTTTTGGAAGTGCAAATGCCGTTATCAACAAGTAAATCGATTAATTTAATAGGACCATTTAAAGTGATAGATGGAACCATTTTCATGCCAAGCTTGATTTCACTAGCTGATAAGCCAGTTAGATCCCCACCAAATAGTGCTTCACTAATTTGTACCGCTTTTTTATATTCTTCTTCACCATGTAGATCAGTGATAATTGCTTGGGCTAAAGCTTTTTGAGCTAATCTTTTTTCAGGGGCCTGCAAATGTTGTTTTTCAATATCTAAAATTTCTTCAGGGCTTAGAAAAGTAAGCATTTTTAAGTAACTGATAATCATTGAATCTTCAAGACCAATAAAATATTGATATAGTTCATAACTTGAAGTTTTATTTTTATCAAGCCATAAAGCATTGCCTTCTGTTTTACCAAATTTTTTACCACTAGAATCAGTTACAAGAGGCATTACCATGCCATAAGCTTCTTGATCAAGTTTTTTACGGATAAGTTCAATACCTGAGGTAATATTGCCCCACTGATCAGATCCAGCTACTTGTAGGGTACAATTACGTGTTTGGTAAAGATGTAGAAAATCCATAGCTTGAAGAATCATATAACTAAATTCAGCGTAAGTGATACCCGTTTCTAAACGACTTTTAACTTTGTCTTTGGCAAGCATGTAATTAATATTAAAAAATTTACCATAATCTCTTAAAAAATCTAAGATGTTAATATCTTTAGTCCAATCGTAATTATTAACAACTTCAAAACCAAATATTTCTTCTGCTTGCTTGGTTAACCCTTGAATATTATGTTCTACTTCTTCTTTAGTTATCATCGGTCTTTCGGCATTAGGTTTAGGATCACCTATTAGGCCAGTAGCACCACCAACTAATAATATCGGATGATGGCCATGTTTAGCTAATCTTTTACTAATTAAAAATGATGAATAATGGCCAATGTGCATAGAATCGGCCGTTGGATCTGTACCGATATAGAAAGTTAGTCCTCCTTTATTAAGTTTGTCAATTAATTCAGGACTGCTAATATCTTGAATAAGACCACGCCATTTTAATTCTTCATATAATGTCATTTTTTCCATATTTATCCTTCTTTCTAAAATAAAAAAGTTCATAATCTAAGGACGCTTATGCGCGGTACCACCTTAGTTTATGAACTTGCTCATACACTTTATCTCTTAACGCGAGAAACGTTTTAGCTCCAGAGGCGTAAATTCTTTCATTGCTAATTAAATTAAATTATAACATTTTAATTTTATTTGTCAAATATGCTTTTGATACGTTCTCCAATGCCTCTAAAGAATGCTCCTATTACACCAAAATTGAAATATATTTTATATCCTAATAATCTTAAGATTAGATATATAACAATAATAATGATTACAATAATTAGAATAATAATTAAGATAATGTTGGTACCTTTTTCAACACCTTTAATGGTAATAGTGTAAGTTTCAGTTGTACTATTATCTTCAGCTGTACATGTAATAGTTATTTCTGAACCTTGTTTTAATTCTTCGGTTCCAGTGGCTTCACAAACCGTGGTATCTTCAACACCTAAGGCTTGAACATCTAAGGAAGTATCACCTTTTTTTAAGATAATGTCATAGTTACGTTGATTAGGTTGAAAATCGATTTGATATTCTTTTTTACCTTTGACTGTCAAGCTACCAAGTTCGGCATTTGAACTTAATTCCTTTTTCTCTTGTCTTGTTACATTTAAAGTATAAACATTAGAGAAATTAGCACAATCTTTACTAGTAACAGTTATAGTAACCTCTCTTGTAACATTAACTTCTAAGTTTTCTAAACCAGATATTTTGACTTCGTCGCCTTCTTCATTAACATAGGCATTTATTCGTAAATCAGTTACTTCATAAGGTACTTTTAAGTCATTGTAGTTAAAGGTTGTTGGATTAAACTCAGGAATTTGGTCTATCTCTACATTTTTAAGATCAGAATATAATTGGATTTCTTTTAATAAGGCTAAGGTTGCAGTTTCCGTTGTACAACGAGATGGATTACCTTCTCTTATAACTGTTAAGCTATAGACATTGGTTGTTCCTTGTTCGCTCACTACTTTGATGTAAATTTTATTAGTTCCTTCGTTTAATTCATAGTCTTTTGGTTCGTACCCCGTAGCAAAATATGATTTTGCATCAGTAAGAGTTGCCCCAATTGTAATTTTTGATACATCTTTACTAACATTTATAGTGTAGTTATTAGTAGTACTAGCAAATGGGGGATTTAATGAGCCAGCATTGACTGTTAAGTTAGATAAAGTATTAACACTACTACGATTATCAGCACGATTAATATTTAAAGTATAAATGGTTACTTTGTTAGCTGAATTAACGACTCTTACTTGGAAAGTATTATTACCATAATTTAATTTAACGTTACGAGAACCATAACCAGAAACAAAAGAGGAACCAGATGATGCTGTGGCAGTAATTTTAAGAGAGCTAACATCACCACCTACTGATACTTTATAAGATCTAGTTGAACTATTGAATGCTGGTGATAGGGATCCAGCGCTAACAGATAAACTAGCTAATGAAGCATCTGGAACGGGATTAGGAGTTGTTCCGGGATTAGGGTCAGAACTTGAAACAGGTGAACAAGTACCTGTATAAACTATTTTACAATAACGTTTACTTTGCGCATCAGTTAAAGGCGTACTATTTTGATTACAAGTATTAGTTGTTACACTATATGTTTGCTTATAGCCACTTGCACATGTTAAGAATTTACCTTCAGGAGTTAAATTGGTTGTATCAGGAGTTGTTGTATAACTTGAACCATTTTTAGAGAAGATAAAACATCTTTCAACGGTAAAATTACCTTTAACATCTGTCTTTTTTTCATTAGTACAAGAATTATTAATTGTAACTGGTGATGGAGAAGCAGCAAGGTAAGAACCGCCAATAGTATTAAAAACCCAGAAATAATATGTGCCGTTTCTTAAACTAATTTGCGCATAATTACTTGCTTTCATAGCCATACCAGAAGCAGTTAAAACATTTTTACTAGCATTGCTATTATTAGTTGTTCCATAATAAAAGCTAAGACGAGAATCAGATACATTTTGAGAATATCTAATAGTAACTAAGTCTTTATTAACAGAAACAGAGGCTGAAGCAGCCCAAACACTAGTAATACCTAGAAAAAAGATGGCTAAAATAGCTAAATATATATTAAATAATTTTTTTGTCATAATACCCTATCCTTATCTATTATTAATCATATCATTTACTTGAATATTTAGCAATAAGAAAAAGGTTTCATTGTAAAAAAATAATCCCTTAAAGGATTATTTTTTATCATTGTTTTTTACTTTATCATTTTTTTTAGGTTCTTCTAATTTTTTGATAGTGTCTTTTAAAACATCAACTGTTTTAGTTCGTAATTCTTCCATAGCCTTTTCGATTACAGGAGTTGCTTTTTCTTTAGCTTCACTAACTAAATCATCCATCTTTTCTTTGATAGCAGCAGCTTTTTCTTTAGCTATTTCTAAAACTTTTTCTTTGTCTAATTCTGATAATTCTTTTTTAATTGATTCAATTTTGTTTAATAGAGAATTTCTAACATCAGCAATATCGATGTCTTTAATTTTATTAATCATCTCATCAATTTTTTGTTTTAATTCTTTTCTAGTTTCTTTACCAGATTTTGGAGCAAATAAGATGCCTAAACCTGCACCAACAGCTGCTCCCGCTATAAATTTACCAAGTCCGTTTCCTTTTTCACCATTTTTACTCATATTTTATTCCTCCTCTTCACTTTTTTTTGAGTGTCTATGTTTAAAGACACGGCCAATAAGACCACTTACACCTTCAACAACGCGATCGGTTATTGAAACAATTTTATCAGTAGTGAAATCTATTAAATTAAAGAAACCATTTAAGGATTGAACTTTATCATTAACATCATCAACTACTTTGTTAATCTTTCCTAATGTTTGAATAGATCTTACACCTAATATTATGCCAACAATTAATAAAATTATTAGTAAAAAATATATAATTATTGGTAAAATGGTTTGTAAAAAACTAATCATCTTCATCCTCCTCTCCTTCTTCATACATTGAATCTATTAAATTAAATAAATCTGTTTCTAAGGTATCACCTTTGGCAATACGTTCTTTTAGTTCGTTGTCTTCTTTTAATGATTCTTCTTCTGAAAGTGGTTTGATAGAATTTAATTCTTTTTCTATATCGTCAAGTATTTGTAAAGTACTTGTCTTTTCCATTTCATCCATGGCATGTGGAGTATTGTTTTTTTCTTTAAGATGAGTGGCATCACTCAGTTTTTTATCAATAATTTCTGGTTCTTCTTTAACATCTATAACGTTTGTTATTTCGTAATTTTTATCATCTAATTGATCTTCAATACTTGGTTCGTTTTCATAATCAAGGTTAGCCGTTATCTGAGGAGTTGGCTCGTTTTCAACAACTATTTCTTTGGCCGTTAGTTCTTCTACTTTAACCTCTTCAGGATGAGAATCATTTAAAGCCGCTTGTTTTTCTAAATTTTCTAATTCACCATAGGCTTTTTTACGAACTTCATCAATGTTGGTAACTGGGGTAGTTGTTTCTTTTTTAGCTGAGTCAATAATGTCTTTTTTTTCGCCATAATCAGCAACTGACTTAACTATCTTTTCACGTTTCATGCCACCTTTTTTATCAACTATTTCATCTTTACGATAATTTTTATCTAATATACCATAAACTGGTGAAATAACGGGTGATGGTGTAAATGGTTTACGACCAGGGGTTGATGAAATATTAATTTTATATTTATCATTTTCACGATTTTTATCAGTTGTAGTTGTCGATGAGAAATTGTTATTAGCTTTGCGAATAGCAGAGATAGAATCGTTGTTTTCCTTAGTTTCCCTTTTGATTTTGTTTTCATGTTTATTAATACGTGAATTAAGTCGATCAAATTCGGCTTCATCAAAAGATGGGAAAATAGAAGCTTTTTGTTCTTTTTGGACTGTTACAACTGTTTCGCTTTTAGTTTCTTCCTGTGGTTGTTCTTTTTTATTAGTATCCGATAAACTTGTGACATCATTTATAACATCTTCATCATCGCCAAAACTAAAATCAATATCCCTTTTTACATTATTAAAATGAGAGCTATCACTAGTTTTAATTGGTTCTTCAGGAAAAGATATATCATCGTTTTCTTTAGTGATAGGTTCTTTTATGGTATCTTCTTTAGTATAAACTGGCATAGACTCAACTTCGTCATCATCTTCAAATAAAATATTTTTTATTTTATCAAATAATCCCATTTGGAACACCGCCTTAATTTATTAAATCTGTATCATGAATTTCATCTTCATCTTGATATATATAGTCATCAATAGTTTGTAAAAACTCACTATTATCAGCACTATTAGTATCAAATATATTGAAATTAAGTTCTTTAAATTGTGATTCTTCTTCATCTAGTAAAGTTTTTAAGACATTTGTATTAAAATCAACAGAGGTCAAAATACTTAAAGAATTAGCTACTGTTGCCTTAATATCTTTTTCTTTTACTATTACCTCTATTTTAGCATAATTATACATAATTTCAATAAAATACTTACCATTTTTTAACTCGTTTATTTCGATATAACCATATTTATCTTCATAGCTAATAGGCTTAGAATAATAAGCCTGTTGATTTTCTTTATAGGTTTCTATTACTTTATTATAGTAACTAACTGCATCAATATATAAATAATAAGTATAATCTTTACTATTTAGTACTTCATTGTATTCTGTCGTGTCAATAGAAGTTATGCCTTTAGGTAAATTATATTTATAACCTTGTCTATATGTATTATATACTGAAACTTTTTTTTCTGTACCTTGGGCGATTATATCGGGTAATGATGTATCTTGAATTGATGTACAACCGCAAAGAAATGGACAGATAAAAAGAGAAAGTAAGATTAATTTCTTTTTCATAGTCCCTCCTACTTCTTCTTACATATTATATCATTTATACCTTCAAAATAAAATATTATTTTTTACGGGCTTTTAAATAATTTATTTTGATTCCTTGTTTAACAAATTTACTTTCATATTCAGTTAAAGAGTTTTCTATTGATGTACTATGTAAATCTAAAGAAATATCTTCGATAGTATAGCCATAAGTACTTAAGCTAACAATGGAACTTTCAAATAATGAAATATTATCGGTTTTTTGAATTATTACTTTACAGTCTTTAAACACTTTATCATAGATAGGCAGAAAGACGTGAGAAGTTAATCTTCGTTTGGCATGTCTTTTTTTAGGCCATGGATCACTAAAATTCAGGTAAATAACATCTATTTCATGAGCAAATATTTTATCTAAGTTTATAGCATCCGTACAAATTATTTTAAGATTGGGTAAAGTAGTATCAGTAAGTTTTTCTAAAGCACGACATAAGACACTTTCATACTTTTCAAGACCAATAAAATTAATTTGAGGGTTTTTGGTAGCTTTATCAATTAAGAAATTACCTTTACCCATGCCTATTTCTAAATGAATGGGATTAGAATTATGAAAAATATCTTTATTATAACGTCCTTGGTAAGCCATTGGATCTGTTATAACAAATGGACTATTATTAACTATTTCTTTAGCGTTTTTAACATTTCTAAGACGCATTTTCTCTCAACCTTTCACAACATTTACATATACTTTTAGTAAGGAGGACTTATAATGAGAAAAGATCGTAATACATTCTTTACTAACTACAATGCCCAACAAGCTAGTTATATACCAGATATGCCTAATATGCAAGTTATGCCAAATAATATAAATTCTAATGGTTTTGGTCCTTATCAAGCTGCTTCAACTAATTCAAGTTTCTATGCAGGACCAGATATTGGGGCTTCTAACGATTTAGATAATCGTCTATCAAAAATAGAAAGACAAATTAATCGTTTAGACAATCGGGTATCTAAATTAGAAAATAATATGCTTTCATCAAATACACCAATTGAAAATATTGAAAATAACTATTCTAATATGTATATGCTTTAAATACTTATCTTACCAAAGGTAAGTTTTTTTATTAAACGTTTAATATATTCATGACCAAATATCTTCGATACTATACCCATTTTAAAGGCAACTAATAAATAAACTATAGCACCACTAAGACTGGTAATTAATATTAAAATAATACATGATAAACGGCTCGTATAATCAGTAGGTATGACAGCTTTTAGTAAAACAACTACCCCTATCATAAGAATTGTTGGAACTAAGATACGACCTAATTCTTTAAAAGTATCTTTATATTTAAGTTTACAATCTCTTTTTAAAGATGTTAGAGTTATCGTAATACTTATGATGTAACCAATAATACTAGCACTAACTGCTCCTAAGTAAGGAGGAATACCTATTTTATTATATAAAAGCATTAATGGAACATCTAAAGCAGCATTACATACTAAACCGGTAATCGTAGTAATATAGACTGTTTTAAATTTATTTAAACCTTGTAAGGCAATTGAAGTAACCATAAAGATATTATTACATAAACCATTAAAGATACTTAAAGCCACAATATAACCACCACTTATGTTATAGCCGTAAAAAGCACTCCAGATAGATTGACTTAGTAAGGAGATACCAACAGTCATAGGGATAGATAAAAAGAGTAATATTTGTAAAGCTTGATTAAATTTACTATTAACTTCATCCCAATTTTTTAAAGTATAAGCACTAACCATTGTAGGAATAAGACTAGTAGTCATTCCCATCGCTATAGAAGCAATAATCATATTAATTTTAGGAGCCCAGGTAATAACGGCACTGGTTACAAATTCGACATCATTGGCACTTAATTTAAGATAGTTCATCGTTCTTAATATTAAGGTCATATCCGTAAAATTATATAGACTATTAACGATGTTAATAATAATAAAAGGAATAGCATAGCTAAATATTTTTTTAGTTATTTCTTTATTAGTAATATTGTCTAAACCATAATTATTATCGTTATTGAGTTCTTTTTGATGTTTGGCGACTTGATATCTTACAAAGGCATAAGCCACAAAGCCCGCAACAAAGGCACCAAAAACGGAAAGTCCAACCGCTAAGGTAACACTACCATTAAAAACATTTATGATTAGGTAAGAGCCGATTAAGAGAATAGCAATTCTAACAATTTGTTCAATGACTTGGCTACCACTGGATATATTTATTATTTTATGACCTTGTAAGTAACCTTTTTCGACGCTTAAAAAAGGGACAATTAAAATAGCAAAGGCAACACATCTAATAACGAAGGCAACGTCTTGTGGAGTATTACCACCTTGTAAGTCACCTATTAAAGTTTGAGATAAGGCAGGAGCAAAAACAATCATTATAATAAAAATGGACACAGCTAAAAAGCCCATTATTTTTTTAGCTAAATGATAAGCACGGTTTTTGGCATCCATCATTCCTAAAGTATTATATTCATTAATGATTTTACTAACCGCAATCGGTAGTCCGGCCGTTGAGATGTCTAAAAAAATATTATAAAACATATAAGCATAGGCATATAAAGCACTACCTTGAACGCCAATAATCGCATAAAAAGGGATAACATAAAACATCCCTAATATTTTCGTAACGACTATGGATATTGTTGCAATAATAGTTCCTTCAACAAACGAACTTTTTTTCATTTTTAACCACTCATTTTTCTTCATATATTATCATCGCCGAAAAGCAATATATTTGTTCTTCCCCAAACATTGCAATTGCAACCTGATACTTGATATCAATTATATCACAATTGTTGTCTTTAAGAAATTCATTAATACTGTTTTCTAAATCCTTTTCATGATTTTCATCAAATAATTTGACACGCAAAGGAATCACCTCTAAAAAATATTAACAACTTAAATTGTCGAAAAAAGTAGTAAAAGGTAATTTATCAAGTTATAATACTTTTAAGACAATTATTAAAAAGGTCAATTCCTAAAAGACTATAAGAAAAATAAAGAGAAAGGAATCAATCAGTAATTTATGATTGGTAGACGTGATTGCAATGAAAAAGTTTAAAAAAATCTTGCCATATATTATTAATGGACTTTTAGTATTAATAATTTTTATAGGAAGTTTAATAGTTACCAAGACTTTTCCTTTTGGAGATAATATATTGGGTAAAAGTGATGCTATGGTACAGTTTAAACCAATGTTGTATGATTTTATTATGAGTATCAAAACGCAAACAATAAGTGCTTATTCATTTAATAATGCTTTGGGTAATCCAACTATTTTTAATTTTTTATATTATTTAGCTAGTCCTTTAAATTTAGTAGCATTATTATTTAATAAGCCCGATTATATGTTTTTAAGTGTCATCTTATTAAAACTATCATTAACTGCTCTTACTATCAGTTTTTATGCCCAAAAGAAAGTAAATAGTAATTGGAAAGCTACTATTATTTGTTTATCCTATGTTTTTTCAAGTTGGTTTTTAGCTTATGGATTTAGTTTACCATGGCTTGACATTTTTTTAATATTTCCCCTATTTCAATATGGACTTGAGAAATTATTAAATGAAAAAAAATATAATCTTTATATCTTTACATTAGCTTATGCTATGTTAAGTAACTTTTATCTAAGTATTAGTATTATTTTTTATACAGTTTGCTATTTTATTTTTACTGAAGTTTTTTATAAAAAGCAAAGTTTTAAGGAAAAATTAAAATCCTTTAATTATCTTTTCTTAAGTACACTCGTTTCTCTACTCTCAATTACTTTTTATCTTTATGCTATTTATACAGCATTTTTAAAAAGGGGCATAAATGTTTCTAATGATTTATTTTTGGATTATAAAGTATCTGTAAAGGATTTTATTAAAGCTTTCTATTATGGTAATAGTAATTTTATGACATTAGCAAGTGGTAATACCTATCCTAATATAGCTTTAAATACTTTAGTTTTATTTAATATTATTTATTATTTTATGAATAAGAAGATTACGAAAAAAGAAAAAATAGGAGCTTTAATAATCAGTTTATTGGTTATAGCTATAATATTTATACCATCTTTAAATTGGGCAATTGATTTTTTAAATAACAGTATAGGTTTTGTCTATCGTTATTCGTTTATAATAATAATGCTTTGTTTATTCTTACTAATTAGAAATATGCAAACATTTACAACAGTGGAATTAAAGAAATATTTTGTTATTTGTTTATTTTTAATAATTGGATTGGTTCTTAATTATAAAAATATGGATTTTACAATATTCATTTTTAATTTAGTTTTTATTATTAGTTATTTAATATTAATGAAATTTTATAATTCAACTAATTTATATAAGGGCTTATTAATTTTGTGGTTAGTCATACAATCAGGGATTGGTTTAAGTTATAACTTAGTAAATACAGAAATGAGTAAAAAAGCCAACGAAAATATTGATAAGATAGATTATCAAATAGAACCTATTAAGTATCGTTTAAATAAAGCCAGTAATAAAGAAGATGAATTACTTAATTATAATTTATATAGTAATAGTAATGTTACCTATTTATTTTCAGCAATGAATTATCATAATTCTTTAAATTTATTAACACAATTAGGATGTAATTTATTAGATGATAATTCTGTAGTATGTGCAGAAGATAATGTTTATTTTAATATATTATTTAATATTAAAAATGATTATTATTTAGAAAAAATTTATGCCGTTAAACAAGACATTTTAAATATTGATTTGGATATTTTTAATACCAAAACTTCACAAGAAAATTTAGTAACAGCGATGACGGGCGTTAAAGATTTATTTCATGAAGAAATTTTGACTGGTAAAGAAACGCAACAAGGAATGGAATTTGCAACAAACTACCCATTTTATTTAATTGATTATCGTAATGAGGATGGAACAATTATTAATTATCCCCAAGTTTATCAAAAATTTACTGTTGCTAACAATGCTAAAGAAGTAAAGATTTATATCCCAAATAATGATAAGATAAAAGAAGTTTATCAAAGTTTAGAAAATGGGCAGATTCATTATACTCATTATGAAGATAGTAAAATTGAAGGCACTATAAAGGTCTTAAATGATCAAGTAATATTTACTTCTATTCCATATGATGAAGACTGGCAAATAAAAATAGATGGACAAGTTGTAAAACCAATTAAATTATTAGATTCTTTAATTGGTATCTTATGTGCTGAAGGTACTCATACCATAACGATGGAATATAAAAGTCATTATGAGGGACCAATCTTAATTTCATTAATAACTTTTATCTTTTTAATTATAAATATAGTAAGCAAAAGAAAAAAGATTTAAGTAATAAAAAATGTTACCTAATAGTTTTTAAAACTTTACAGGTAACATTTTTATTTAGATTATCTAATTCGTTTGATGGTATGCTTGCGAGGATCTAAACGGTGCAGAGATGAAGTTGTAACATCAAATTGTTGTTCATCAATGTCCAGAGGTTTTTTATTTAATATAAAGTATATCATATTAATAACTCCCCGATGAGTAATAAGCAAGGTATTTTCTTCTAAGGTCATTATTTTTTTTAAATATGGAGATACTCGATTATATAAATCTTGAAGGGATTCACCTTGAGGATAACGCATATCAATGGTAACATCATCAAGATATGGTTGATAAAGTTTAGGTACTTTGTTCTTTAAAAGACCATTAAGAGCACCTTTATTTTGTTCTCTTAATTCACTACTTGGTAAGTATTCAACACCTAAAATATCACTTACTATCTCGGCAGTTTCCATAGCTCTTTTAATATCACTAGAAATAACTCTTTTTATTTTTAAATGTTTACGCATCCAAAGAGCAGCGTCAATTACTTCTAGTTTACCTTCGGGTATTAAACAATTATCATTCCAACCATCTATATAACATTCATCATCTAGACCATGTCTCATTAAGTAAACCATTTTAATCCTCCTTTATAATTATAAAAAAATGTCTTTATCTTCAATCTGATCTTTAAATTTATATACTTTAGCAGGTTTATTACCTTCAAATTTATCAACTTGATTAGTATCTTCTATCAAATCAAGATTTAATATTTTCTTACGAAAGTTACGACGATCAAACTTTTTATTTAAAATAGCTTCGTAAGTTTTTTGTAATTCAGGTAAAGTAACACCACTAGGAAATAAACTTTTCAAAATATTAGTTTTAACTATTTCTTTACGTAGTTCAATGATTGCTTCTTGTAATATTTCTTCATGATCAAAGCCTAAAGGAGGAATTTGATCTATGGCAAACCAATCAGCGTTTGAGGTATTTTTAGTTTCTCTTAAAATATTAACTCTTTTGCTATCAATAAGACCAATAAAACCAATAGCAACCATCCGAATTACAGGTGAACGATCAACTTTACCAAAAGCTTTAAATTGCTTTATTTTAACATCGGTAATACCGGTTTTTTCAGCAATTTCTCTTAAAGCGCCAGTTTCAAGATCTTCATTATTATATAAAGCACCACCAGTTAAAACCCACTCACCTAAGAATGGTTCATTTTTTCGTTTGATAAGTAAGACTTTCGTTACACCTTGGATAACGGTAAAAAGAGCTGTAATAACATGAATACCTTGACCTTGATAAAGTTTATTTTTTATATCCATTGTACCACCTAACATCATTATATGCGTATATTATACACTTGTCAATATACTATTTTATTATTTTTGAAATATGCTATAATACATAATGAAGGGTGATTTAGATGATACTAGTATGTTTTATTTTATTGTGTCTTATTTGCTTAGTTAAAATTGTCAATAACAACGATATTATAAAAGAAAAACAAAAAAGTACTGAAGATAAAGCAAATATTAAGAATGCTAGAAAAGTATATAGTAATTCTAAAACAGCACAAATATTATTAATTTTAGTAGGCGTTACTATTTTAATAATCATCTTATGTCAATTTACTAAGATTGATACTATTATCATTAATTATTTTTCAAGTGATTTTTATGAAGAAGATTTTTTCAAGATGAATTATTACTATTTACCAGCCTTTTTGTTAGTGATTAGACAAATAATTATTGAAGTTAAAGTTTCAGAATTTCTTTATAAGTATTTTAATGTAACAGAAGAAGAAATAAATACGAAAGATTTAATAAAAGGAATTTTATATAAAAAGAAACCTGCTAATAATAAGGAGCAGGCAAAAGAAGAAATAGAAACACAAGTTAGTGATACAAGTGCTTTACCAGAAGAACAGAGGGATGAAGAAGCTAAAAATTAGCTTTTTTTTATTCCATAACAACAAATTTAATAAGGAAATCTAAATTAGTCCCCTCTTCTTCAAGCATCATATCTATATCGCGACTTTCTAACCACATATATATTTTGACTTTCGTAATACCACTTTGAATCGTAAATAATCTTTGTGATTCAGGTATCACTTGCGGTGTATTTAGATCAGGTTCAACGTATGAAAAAGAAGAACTAGCCGCAATATCATTAAGATTTAATGATGTAAATGGTTTAGCTATAGCTCGATATGATAATTCATCATCGTTTAAAGATAAGGAGTGTTCTTTAGCATACTGAAGAGAAGCTTCGCTATGTGTATCACAATTGGGTTGCCAAATGATGGCATTAATACCGCCATTTAAATTTTGAGCGATACTTTTATCACTACTATTAGAAGTACCCTCAACAATAAAAGCTATACGAGCTGCATTTTGTAATTGATTCTTAGCCGAACTTTGGACATAAGAACTATTAGCTAAACCGATATTAGTCGGTTCTGAAGCCTTAAAAAATAAATCATAAGTTATATAATAAGCATCTTGGCAATCATCACCAAGGCAATTAGTATCACTTTGTTTAAAACTACTAATAAAATATGCATTTTTTTCTTTAGTTAACTGTTCATAATAAAGATCTAATTGACCATTTTGAACTATCCCACTACTACTGACGCGTGATAAAACATTGGGTAGTTGGTTACGAGCGGTTTTATAATTAGTTTTGGCATTTTTTAATTTATCTTGATTAATTTTTTTAGTAAAGTTAATCGCATCAGCGGAAATTTCAACATCACCTATTAATTCAAGATTAATATTAATAGACGATGATTTAAATGAATAATGAAATAGAAAATAAAAAAGACAAGTAATTAGCAAAATAATGATAAAAATACTGATAATTACTTTTTGTGATTTTTGCAAAGAGTTCACCTTCTTATTACTATTTAGTATAAAACTTTTTGATAGTTATTGTAAATATCCTATTATTTATTATCACACTAAAAAAGATAACTATGCGTTACCTTTTAAATAAAGTTCATTATGATTATCAAGATCAATTGTTATTTGGGTATTATCAACAATACTATTATCAATTAATTTCATAGCAATTAAAGTTTCAACTTTATCAGAAACGTATCGTTTAATAGGACGGGCACCAAAATTTTCATCATAAGATTGATTAATAATATATTCTTTGGCGGCCTTTGTTAAATTGACTACTATTTGGCGGTCTTTTAAGCGGTCGTTAATTTGCATAATTATCTTATCAAGGATTTGATAAACGACATCTTTGCCTAAACTATTAAAATAAATAATTTCATCAATACGATTTAAAAATTCAGGTTTAAAGGTTTTTTTAAGTTCTTGATTTAATAATTCATCTTTATTAGGTAGATTTTCTAAAATATATTCACTACCTAAATTACTAGTCATAATAATAATGGTATTTTTAAAATCAACTGTACGACCTTGGCTATCAGTAATACGTCCATCATCTAAAATTTGGAGTAATATATTGAAAACATCAGGATGAGCTTTTTCTATTTCATCAAAAAGAACAATAGAATATGGATTTCTTCTGACAGCTTCAGTTAATTGGCCACCTTCGTCGTAACCAATGTAGCCAGGAGCAGCACCAATCAAACGTGAGACATTGAAGCTTTCCATATATTCACTCATATCAATACGAATCATATGGCGTTCATCGTCGAATAACTCATAAGCTAAGGTACGAGCAACTTCAGTTTTACCAACGCCTGTAGGTCCTAGGAAAAGAAAGGAACCAATTGGACGATTAGGATCTTTAATTCCTGCCCTACTTCTAATTATGGCATTAGAGACCTTTTTTAAAGCATCATCTTGACCAATTACACGTTTTTTCATGCTTTCTTCAAGCTTCAGTAATTTTTCTTTTTCGCCTTCAACTAATTTAGAAACAGGCACATTTGTCCATTTTGAAACGATTTGAGCAATATCCTCTTCGTTGACAGTATCGCTTATTAAGACATTGGTGTTCTTTTTTTGTAAATCTTCTAATTCATGTTCTAAGCGTGGAATATCGCCATGACGAAGACGAGCGGCCGTATCAAGGTCATAACTATTTTCAGCTTCTTTTAAACGATATCTTAAATTTTCAAGTGTTTTTTTCGTTTCACTTATTTTATTGTTTACTTCTTTTTCTTTGTTAAAGTCTTCTTTTAATTTAGATTCTTGTAATTTTAAATTATATAATTCATCATCAATTTCTTGAAGTCTTTTTTTACTTTGATCATCTTTTTCTTTTTTTAAAGATTGTCTTTCTATTTCAAGAAGCATTATTTTACGAGTTAAGATATCTAGACTAACTGGGACACTGTCCATTTCAACTTTAATGGTAGCACATGCTTCGTCAATCAAGTCAATGGCTTTATCAGGTAAATAACGATCGGTAATGTAACGATCTGATAAAGTGGCAGCAGCAATTAAGGCACGGTCTTTAATATTAACACCATGATGAACTTCAAAACGTTCTTTTAAACCACGTAAAATAGCGATAGTATCTAAGACACTTGGTGCTTTGACAATAATCTTTTGAAAACGTCTTTCTAAGGCACCATCTTTTTCTATAAATTTACGATATTCATTTAAAGTAGTCGCCCCAATACATTTAATCTCCCCACGAGCTAGCATTGGTTTTAACATATTACCAACATTCATTGTTCCTTCTTGAGAATCACCTACAATCATATGAATTTCATCAATAAACATTATAATATTGCCATTAGATTCTTTTATTTTATTTAAAACTGCTTTTAGTCTTTCTTCAAATTCTCCACGATATTTAGCACCTGCGACTAAAGCAGCTAAATCAAGTTCCCAGACTGTTTTATTTTTTAAACTATCAGGGACATCGCCGTTTATTATTCTTAAAGCTAAGCCTTCAACAATAGCTGTTTTACCAACACCAGGCTCACCAATTAAAACAGGATTATTTTTTGTTTTACGCGATAAAATTCTGGTGATACTTCTTATTTCTTCATCACGACCAATAACAGGATCAATCTTGTTTTCTTTGGCAGAAACAGTTATATCACGACCATATTTAACTAAGACATCTTCTTCTTCATTATTAGGCATATTGTATCCATAATTCATAATAATTCCTCCGTTTCAGTAATCATTATACTCTAAAATTAGCACTTGTCAATATAGAGTGCTAATTTTGACTTTTAAAAAAACTATTTTAAAGAAAAAAGTAAAATAGCTTTTCCAACTTCTTTAACATGGGTGGTTCCAATATCATGACCACCATCTTTTATGATAATAATATTATTAGTATATTCATTTCCTAAATAATTTATTACTTGATGTGGATTAACTTGATTATCTTGATCCCCATAGATAATAATAAAGTCCGGAGCAGGAATCTTTTTAATTTCATCTGTTAGGTCTTCTCTAACAATAGATTGGTATGAAGCACGTAAAAATTTAGTTCCATAGACCATTTCTTCAGTTTTAACTATATGAATTAAATATAAATCGCGGATAAAATTACGTAGACCCGAGATAGCTTTAGGAGTTTTAAAAAATTTCTTACTACTATTTTGATTTCTAATAATGGCTGGCGAAACTAAAATTAATTTCGCAGAATCTTGATACTTAGTTTTGTATCTAATGGCTACTGCTCCACCAAAGCTATATCCTAAAATATAATCTATTTTTAAATTATTTTTTTTAATATATTCATATATATATGTGGCATAATCATCTAAAGTCCAGCTTTTTGATGGTTCTTCTGCCCCACAAAAGCCAGGAAGATTAAGTTTATATACTTGAAAGTTTTTTTCAAGTTCATCAACCATAATTTTGCGATTATGCCAGGCATCTTTTTCGGTAGTTTGAGATGTATAATTGAGATAATTCCAACCATGAATTAGTAACATTGTTTTTCTCATTTAGCTTTGCCTCCTTTAGTAAGAATAATTTTATAAGCATCATTTTTTATATCAAGTAGATTTTGCATAGTAACTTTATCATAATCTCTAAAATAGCCACTATAATGATAAAAGATATGACCAGAATAATTATTTAAGAAGTCATGATTATGGACAACTATAGTATTTGCTTTAGTATTTAATAAATTTAAATAAGCTATATCATCAAATAAGTAAACATAATCATAATTGGCAAACAATTCTGGGACATGTGAATAATCTTCTATTTCTTCGGCTGAACCAAATTTTCTGATGACTAAAATTTTATTTTGATAATGGTTATTACTTAATTGTTTTAAGCGCTCATAGGAACTTATATCACCATCAAAAAGAACATTTTTACCAAATAATTGACATTTGGTAAGACGTTTTTCAACAGGGACATATTCATTTAAAGCATTAATAATCGCTTGCTGATTAATTTGAAATAATAAACCAAGCTCATAAGCTAAAGAATATTGAATAAGAGATAACTGAGATAGTAAATAAGGTTTGATAATTTGTTTATCTAAAATAAATTTGTCATCTTGACAATATTTATTAGTCATAAAGGGTTGTAAATGAGACATTGATGTTGCAAATAAAGCTTGGTTAGCAAAATATAAAACATTATCTTGTAAATGAAGTTTTTTGATATATTCATTTTGTTCATTATAAAAGCCTATTTTAGCATGTCTAAATATTTCAGCTTTTGCAACTGCTAAGTCTTCGATTGTATTCATTCCATCTTTATATAAGTGTTCTGAATTTAAAGTTATAAAACAAGCGATATCAGGTTTTAAGATTGTACTTAAAACTTTGACATGGTCTTTATAATATATAGAATTTTCTAAAGTGATAATTTCTATACCTTCAACTAATAAATTTATAATATGAGCTTTTAGTAAGATAGGGGTTATTCTTTTATGGTAAATACGATGGACTTTATATTGGGTAGATAAGACTTTTTCAATAAGACCAACACAGGTTGTTTTACCAACACTTCCAGTTACAGCTATTACTTGAGGATGGATTTTATTTAGTTGGTATGTATATAGTTTGTCAATAGCATCATAAAGATTATTAACAACAATATATTGATATTTATCATTATCAAAAAGAGATAACATATTAGTTTCAACAATATAAGTATATTCAGGATGCTTAGCCATAATTTCAGCTATTTTAGGGCGTAAATCAACATAACGAGGCATCCAACTATCTTGGATATCATATTCGGTAAAGTAAATAGGAAAAAATAAAATATTATAATTTTTTGTTTCATATTCTTTACCAAGTGAGACTATTCTTAAATAATCAAAGATACAATCTTCATCGGAAACATGGGTTTTGATGACATCACATATATCTATTAATTCACGTAATTTAAATTTATTTGTTTTGTTCATAAAAATCATTCCATATTAATAATTATAACAAAAAAGCAGATTTAATGCTTAAATAATCTGCTTTGTTTTATTATTTAACAACTATGTTAACAATTTTACCTTTTACGACAATCACTTTGACAATTTCTTTGCCCTCCGTAAATTTAATGACATTAGGTTCAGCCATGGCTTTAGATTTAATGGTTGCTTCGTCTTCATCAATATTAATAGTTATAGAAGCTCTTAACTTACCATTGACTTGAACACCGATAGTTTTTTCATTATCAATCGTTTTAGTTTCGTCATAAATTGGCCATTGGCTATTACAAATTGGTTCATAACCTATTTGTTCGTTTAGTTCTTCAGTGATATGTGGAGCAAGCGGATTTAATAAAGTCAATAAGATATGATAATCAGCTTTAGTAATTGCGTTTTTATCATCATAAGCATTAGCTAAGATCATTAAGGTTGAAACGACTGTATTGTAAGCCATATGGGTTAAATCGTATTCAACTTTTTTAATACTCTTATGAATTAGGCTTTCTAAGTCTTGAGAGTATTCTGAATTTTCAATTACTTTGTCTTTTAATCTAACTACTTTATCAATAAAACGTTTACAGCCTCTTAAAGAATCGGTACTCCATGGGGCATCTTGTTCATAATCACCCATAAACATTTCGTAAACTCTTAAAGTATCAGCACCATATTCTTTAATAATATCATCAGGATTAATAACATTGCCTTTAGATTTACTCATTTTTTCATTGTTTGATCCTAAAACCATACCATGACTAACACGGGTCCAAATCATTTCTTTATTTGGAACTAAGCCAATGTTATATAGGAATTGAACCCAGAAACGAGCATATAGTAAGTGTCTAGCAGTATGTTCCATACCGCCGTTATACCAATCGACTCTATTCCAATATTTCATGGCATCCATACTAGCAAATTCTTGCGAATTATGAGCATCCATAAATCTTAGGAAGTACCAACTAGAACCAGCCCAGTTCGGCATTGTATCTGTTTCTCTTTTGGCTGGGCCACCACAACATGGACATGTGGTATTAACCCAGTCCGTGATGTTAGCAAGAGGACTTTCTCCATTTTCAGTTGGTTCATATTCAGCGACATCAGGAAGTAATAATGGCAAATCTTCTTCTTTCATAGGTTGCCAGCCACATTTTTCACAATAAATCATAGGAATTGGTTCGCCCCAGAAGCGTTGTCTTGAGAAAATCCAATCACGCATTTTGTAATTATTAACAACACGGCCTAAGCCTTTATCAACAAGCATTTTAGTAATAGCTTCTTTAGCTTCTTTGACACTCATTCCACTAAATTCACCAGAGTTAATTAATTTAGCTTCGGGATTATCTAGGTAATCATATTTTTCATAGGCTTTTTCTTCGATATTACCGCCTGTTATGACTTCAATAATATCAAGATGATGGGCTTTAGCATATTCAAAGTCTCTTTGATCATGGGAAGGAACAGCCATAACGGCACCGGTACCATAATCGCCTAAGACAAAGTCACCTAAGTAAATAGGAACGGCTTTACCATTAACGGGATTAATCGCTTGTATACCTTTAACTAAGACACCACTTTTACCTTTATTAAGTTCCGTACGATCCATATTTGACTTTTTACTTGTTTCTTCAATATAGGCAAGTACTTCGTCTTTATTTTCAACACGAGGCATTAATTCTTTAATTAATTTACCATCAGGAGCAATAACAAAGAAAGTAATACCATAAATAGTTTCAATACAAGTTGTAAAAATAGAAAATTTACCCCCACCAACTATATCAATATCTACTTCAACACCAGTTGATTTGCCTATCCAATTTATTTGGCCTAATTTTACTTTTTCAGCAAAATTAGTATCATCTAAGCCTTTAAGTAAATCTTCGGCATAATTACTCATTCTAAGCATCCATTGGGCTTTTTCTTTTTGAATAACTGGACTACCACATCTTTCGCATACACCACCAGCTGCATCTTCATTAGATAAGACAGACTTACATGTAGGACACCAGTTTACAGGTATAGTATCTTTATAAGCCATATCATGTTTATAAAATTGTAAGAATTGCCATTGTGTCCATTTATAGTATTCAGGATCAGTAGTTGAAAACTCCCTACTCCAATCAAATGAGAAGCCTAAGCTCTTCATTTGGCCCTTAAATGTTTTTATATTTTCTTGAACGGCTTGTTTAGGATGAATGTGATTCTTGATAGCATATTGTTCAGCAGGAGCCCCAAAAGCATCCCAACCCATTGGGTATAAAACATTAAAACCTTGTAATCTTTTCATACGAGCTATTGCATCTTGAGCTGTATAGCTTCTAACATGGCCAACATGCAAACCTGCACCACTTGGATATGGAAATTCAACTAATATATAATATGGTTGTTTAGTTTTATCACCTGTTTTAGCTTCGAAAGTATGATGTTCATCCCAATAATCTTGCCATTTTTTTTCTATTTTATTAAAATTATATTCCATTTTTATTTCTCCATTTCTAATTATTATGTTTTAACCTTTAAGATATTTCTCATTTTTATCAGTTAAAAATTTAATAGCTATTTTATTTTTCATTTTTTTTACCCCATTTTCTATTTAAATATTTACCATATGTAAAATACATACTAAATATTAAGATTAAAATGATTAAAAAGGCGATAGCCAGTTTAAACATAATATTAACAGGGATTATGTCAATAATAGTGATAGTAAATGAGATAATAAAAGCATTTATGATAGCTATACCATTTAAACAACTACGATAATTCATTTGTTTTTTATCTAAATTAAATTTTTTAGTTAAGATTACTAATTCTGATATTTTAGTATATTTTTCTTTTTTGAGCATACTATCATATATATAGTAATAAACAAAATATACTGCAACAAAAATTAATAAAAAGAATATTAAATCAAACACGTTCTCACTCCTTTTAAATATAAAAGACATTTTCATCATAAGGACGAAAATGTCGTGGTACCACCTTAATTTCTGATATAATCAGCTCAAGATTGATAAAGGAATTACCCTATAAAGCTCCAAAAGCAAGTTCATATATTTTATCATACTAATTTACACCAACCATTAGTTCTCTTAATGACTTAATATATTACTACTCTTTTTTCAACACTTAATGTGTATTATAAATTAACTTATTTGGAAAAGCAAGACTTAACGAGATGGACCATGTGGAGCATTGGTATCGTTATATGTAATACCATTGTCCATTGCAAAAAGGTGCATTTCGGCAGTAAAGTCTTTATCATCATAATAGCCAATTTTCCTTAAATATGAATAATAAATATTAGCAGCTTGCATTTTTCTAACGGCAAGTTGACGTTCGTCGATTTTACCAAGTTCAAAAGCTCTTTGAGCAGCTATTAAACGATTTCTAAAGGCGCTAGAATGAAAGCTATTAGTTAAATAATAACGAACACCAATTAAAGTTCCAGCTAAGATACCTTTCTTTTGAATTGAATATTTAAAATTACGTTGTATATTACCAGTATAAGTTATATAGGCCTCCATTGGACTAGTAGTAGGCGATAAGCTCTTACCACCCACTGCTGGAGCATAATGGTTAATAGCATGACCATTTATATAAGTTGTTCTTGCCCCACGACGTGGTCCACCAGATGGTCCGCCAAATCTTCTAGGTCCTGGCATAAAATCATCCCCTTACTAAGGCTATTATAACCATATTTTTAAATTTGTGCAACATACTCTAATAATTTCATAAACATATTAACAAAGGTACGATCAAGACCTTGTTTTTGCAATTTCTTAATTTCAACACGCTTTTTATCAATGGTTGTATTAGCAAAGACAATACGACTTATCTTCTCTTTTAAAACAGTCTTAATTTGTAAATCAGAAATGATAGAATCAATATCTTCGTTGATAAGGCGAACTGCATCTATTTCAATGTCTTTACCTTTACAGTTAATTGTCAATTGTTTAGCAGTTGGGACATCATTGACTTCCACTATGAAGTCGGTATCTTCAATATAATGTTCACTTGAAACTTTTTCGTTATCAATGTAAACAATAACATCATTAGCTTCACGAGTATTTCTAAATCTAATACGATAATTTCGTTTAGCAGGGATTATACCAGTCTTACCTTCAACAGGTCGGATGATTAAAGTATAATTATTTAACATATAATTATAATCTACTCTAGTTAATAAGTAGTAGCCTTCTTTATAAAGATTACTATAGCCATCATCTTCATATAGATTATATTGATTACTTTTACCTGGGAAAACATGGACTTCCATAGTTTTAGGGGCATTTGTAACATTCATATTGTTTTCTAAATCAGCCATACATATAATGGAACCATCTCGAGCAAAGACAGGATAGTCTTCATCTTTATAGAATAAAATATATCTTTTATTACCTAAATATTTTTTACCAGTTTTAAAATCATACCAAGTTCCCTTCGGAAGAAAGATTCGTTCAACAGAGCGGTTCATGACAATATCTTTAGGTTTAGTAATAGGAGCAACAAATAATTCAGAGCCAAAATAATATTCATTTTTGTAATCTATTTCATCATATATTTCAGGATACTGATAATATAAGGGTTGAACTAAAGGTAAACCTACTTTATGGTATTTGTAAGCTTCAGAATAAATATAAGGAATTAAACGATGTCTTTGTTGGCAATAAGCTCTAACGATGTTTAAAGTTTTAACATCCCACATCCAAGGGGCCCTTTTATAATAACGACCATATTTGGCACTAAATCTAAATATAGGACTATAAGTACCATATTGAACATATCTTATATATAATTCCGAATCTTCTATACCTTCTTTGTATCCACCTATATCATGACTCCACCATGATAGACCTAAGTTTGATGAAGTACTATTAAAGTAAGGTAAAGTTCTTAAAGTATTCCAACTTACTAAAGTTGCTCCACTATAATGGACAGGATATAAATGAGGGGCATATGTACTAGTTCGACTTAAGATAAGGGGTCTTTGATCTTCCATTTTGTTAAAATCAGTAAAGTGATAATAATTTAAAGCATCATTAGATGTTCTATCTTTTAAATTACGATAATTTATCCAAAACAAATCAATACCCATTTTATATAATGGATCTATTAATTCATCAAAGTAAGCAATCATTAATTCTTTATCATATACATTAAAAGGAATAGTTTGTTTGTCAGCGATTCCAACTTTTTTAGCTATTTCATCAAAACGTGGTTCATAAGGATGAATACCTTCACTAGGGTCTAAACTTAAGCCAATTCTAACTCCACGGTCATGTAAATATTGAGTTAATTCGGCTGGTTTAGGAAATAATTCACGATTAAAGGTAAATCCTGAATTAAAACGGGATAAGTTATTCTTATCTTTTAAGTGCCAGTTATCTCCTAAAAGTAAAATACTAAGAGGAATTTTATTTTTATTAAAATCAGTTAAAAGTTTTTGAATATCAGTAAAATTATATAAATCATTTTTATTCCACCATATACCAAGAGCATAACGAGGAATTAAAGGAGGCATACCAGTTAAAGTAAAATAGCTTTGTAGACAGTTACCAAAATCTTTATTATACATAAAGACATATATATCGATTCTTTTATGGTCATTAAAAATGATACTACCATCTTCAGCTAAGAAATTGGATTTAGAATCATCAATTGAAACAAAGCCATCAGCAGAATAAAGCCCCTTAGCTTTAGCAACAAGAATATCTTCTACTTTTCTTTTAACTTGTTTGAAATCTTGAACATCGCTAGCTTCAATAAAAGGATCAGTCGTATGGTCAATATTAGCAATAATTCCTTTGTAATTACGAGCTTCAGGATGACCATAGTACCATTCTTTATTTGCAGCATCTAATAATTTAATTCGCAATATACTATCAGGAGAATATTTATTACCAGCAAAAGACTTTTCTTTTTCATATCGTAAATTAAAATATTTAGTAGTAATATCTAAGATACGTTCATTTTGATCAACTTTCATTTGAGGAATTGGAAAGTTCCTAAATTTAGCAAATTCCGTTGGGCGATCTTCAAAATACCCTTCTTCACTAAATTCTAGACGAACTAATAAATCACTTAAGATAGTGATACGATAAAATTGGCCTTTAAAGACCGTTTGGGGTTTACTTACAGCATTTTGGTAATCTACTTTAAAATGTTCTTTAAAATCAGACATACTTGCACCTCCACTATTATTCTAATTATACTATAAAATTGATTAGCGACTATCATTTTATAGTAGATTTTTATTAATTAAATCATGATAACTAGTTTAGAGAAAGGCTTTCAAAAATTAAGAAAATGGAATATTGATGTTTAAAACCCTTTTTATTCTAGTTTCATAATATTCTTATATAGGTATTATATCAAAAAAAGAGGTTTAATACACTAATTAAAATTAAAAATGATATAATACTTGGCGGTGAGGCTATGTTTAAGTATTCATTGGATAATAAAAGATATCATACTTTAAATTACTATTATAAAGAAAAATATGGAAAGAAGACGTTTAAGGTTTCGTTAAATGCAGGTTTTTCATGTCCTAATAAAGTCAATGGTCAGGGGTGTATTTTTTGTTCAAAATTAGGATCAGGAGATTTTGCGGGACCAAAAGATAAAGATTTGGTTACTCAATTTAATGAAGTAAAGGAAATAATGGAAAAGAAATGGCCAAATAGTTATTATATAGGTTATTTTCAAGCTAATACGAATACTTTTGCACCCGTGGATATTTTAAAAGAAAAATATGAAACAATTTTAAAATTGCCTAATGTCGTAGGTTTAAATATTGCAACGAGAAGTGATTGTATATCTAAAGAATGTTATGAATATTTAAGTGATTTAAATAAAAGAACAGATTTGACAATTGAACTGGGTTTACAATCATGTAAAAAAGAAACATTAGAATTAATTAACCGAGGCCATGATTTAAATAATTTTACCAAAGCAGTCAAAGAATTACAAAAAAGACATATTAAAGTGGTTGTTCATATTATAAATGGTTTACCTAATGAAACAGAAGATGATATGTTAAATACAGTTAAATATTTAAATAGTTTAAAAATTGATGGTCTTAAAATTCATATGTTGCATATTTTAAAAGATACTCCATTAGCTGATTATTATGAGCAAACGAAATTTCATCTTTTAAGTAAAGAAGAATATGTTGATATCGTTATTAAGCAATTAGAGTTATTAGATCCACAGATAGTAATTCATCGTATAACAGGTGATCCTAAAAAAGAGGATTTAATAGGTCCTCGTTGGTTATTAAAAAAATTTTGTGTGTTAAATGAAATTGATAAGGAAATGAAAAAACGTAATACTTATCAAGGAATTAAGTGTTAATAATATCTATCTAATTAAAATATAAATACAATATATGATATACAAAAGTAACATACTAAGGCCTTCACGACGATTTATTTGTAAATCATGAAAGTATAAATAAACTAAGAAAGAACCAATTATTAAAAGGGCTAAATCAATTAAGGAATCAAGATTAAGGAGTAAAGGGTTTATTAAGCTACTAAAACCAAGAACAAATAAAATATTAAATATATTGCTACCAATAACATTGCCAACAGCAATATCTTCTTTTCCTTTAATGGCCGCTACAAGCGAGGTACATAATTCAGGTAACGAAGTCCCAACAGCAACAATTGTAAGGCCTATTACTCGTTCACTTAAGCCAAGAAGACGAGCGATAGAAACTGCTGAGTTGACAGTTAACTCGCCACCAAAAATAATTAGAAGTAAGCCCCCAATGATAAAAAATAAATCAAGAACATGAAAAGAACTTTCAGGTGTGGCATTATTTGGTGATTGATCAGCATTTTTAATTAAATAACGTAGATAAAAAAATAACATTAAGATTAAAATAAGGCCATTAAGACGACTGATTAATAAAAGATCTTTGAATATATAGTTAATCATAATAAAGGCAAATAAGATAAGGGAAAAAAAGATTGAAAGACGATAATCTTTTTTGATAACCTTAGAAGAAGCCTTAACCTTTTTAAATAAGGATGTTAAACCTAAAACGACAAATAAATTAAATATATTAGAACCGATAATATTGGAAACGGATAAGTCAGAAGAATTATTTATAGCGGCAGTAATACTGATAGCGGCTTCAGGAGCTGAGGTACCGAAAGCTACTAAAGTTAGACCAATTACAACGGAAGGAACTTTAAAATATTGGGCTAGATTTGAACTACCCTCAACAAAAAAATCAGCTCCTTTTATAAGCAGAATAAACCCAATAATTAAGAGTATATATACCATAATTTCTCCTTTAATAAAAAGCTTTATAATTACTTATAAGGCTTATCTGCTAAATTATATGCATAATATTATCTATCATACATGGTATTTTAAATAATTATTTTGAACAAATAAAAAAAGTCTTAATTAAAGACTTAATATATATCTGGTTACCCCAGTAGGATTCGAACCTACGGAATGTCAGGGTCAGAGCCTGATGCCTTACCACTTGGCGATGGGGTAATAACTAAAAAAATTATAACACTATTATAAACTTTTTTAAATAAAATGTTATAATAAATGTAGGCCGTGGTATTATGGAAAATATTGTAAATACATTTTTAAAAATAGTAAGTTACTTTCAGTATAATTCATTTGTCGTTTTAACTTATTTCTTTATTGCCTTAGGGGCATTAATGTTAAATAAACTTACTAATAATAAAAGTAATGAATTATTATTTTTGTGTCGTCGTTCATCATTTTTTAATCCGTTAACTTACCTACGATTAATAACCCATTCTATTGGTCATAAAAATTTTAAACATTTTTTTAATAACTTTTCATATATACTTATATTAGGTCCAATGATTGAAGAAAAATATGGCAGTTTAAATCTATTATATATGATAATATTAACTTCTTTAGTAATTGGGATTGTTAATACAATTTTTAGTAAAAAAGGTATTTTAGGAGCTAGTGGTATAACTTTTATGATGATTGTCTTGAGTTCTTTTGTTAATTTTCAAGCTGGTAAAATACCAATTACTTTAGCTTTAATTTGTCTTTTCCATGTAGTAGAAGAAATAATAAATTTGCGTAAAAGAGATGGAGTATCACATTTAGGTCATTTTGTAGGAGCTATTTGTGGAGGAATCTTTGGCTTTTATTTTTTATAGTGGGGTGATGTAATGGATAATTTGTTTTTAAAAGAAGTAGTTTTTAATAAAGAAGCAGTCGATGATTTAAATCAATACCCTTTTAATATTCCACTTATCAAAGATTTTGATAAATTAGAATTTAAAGCACCCGTAACTTTTTTAATAGGTGAAAATGGGGTTGGTAAATCGACTTTTATTGAAGCCTTAGCTATAGCTTGTGGTTTAAATCCCGAGGGTGGTACAGAAAACTTTATGTTTAGTACAAGAGAAAGTCACTCTAATCTATATAAATATTTTGAAATTAATCACTTTCAAAAGAAAGTAATAACTAAATTCTTTTTACGGGCTGAGAGTTTTTATAATGTAGCCACGGAGATTGATAACTTAGGAATTGGCGGCTACGGGACATCTAGTTTACATGCATGTTCTCATGGTGAATCTTTTTTAAAACTTATACAAAATCGTTTTACGAAAGATGGTCTATATATTCTAGATGAACCAGAAGCAGCTTTATCACCATCACGCCAAATGACTTTATTATGTTTAATAGATGATTTAGTAAAAAAAGGTTGTCAATTTATTATTGCAACGCACTCCCCTATTTTAATTGCTTATCGTAATGGGCAAATTCTAGATTTAGATCAGCACTTTACCGAAGTAAAATATGAAAATACGGAAATATATCAAACATATAAATTATTCTTAAATAATTATTTAGAAATGCAAAGAAGATTATTTGATGTTGAGGAGGAATAAAAATGAATATTATTGAAGATGAATATTTTTTAAAATTTACAAAATTAAATGAGTATCCAGAATTAGGACATTTTAGTACGAAAAGGCCTTTTTCTTTAGTCTATAATGATAGCTTAGAGGATAAAAATAAAAAAGTGGCTTTTTTACAAGATAAAATAGATAGTCCTTTTGATAAATATATTTTAGCTAAACAAGAGCATACAACGAAGGTAGTTAAAGTAACAGAAGAGAATATTAATGATTCTTTTATTGGGGTTGATGGATTAATTACTAATTTAAAAGGTGTAGCACTATTTATAACAACAGCTGATTGTCAACCTATTTTAGTATATGATCCTGTTAAAAAGGTTATTGCCAATGTTCATTCTGGGTGGAAAGGTACTTTAAATAAAATAATTGTTAATGCTATTAAAATGATGGAAAGCGCGTATGATTGTAACCCACAAGATATGATTGTCTGTATTGCACCAAGTATCCAAAAATGTTGTTTTGAAGTCGATGAAGATGTAATGATGCAATTTAAAAATAGTTTTGACGATATTAACGAAGATATTGTAAAAGGCGAGATAAAAGATGGTAAACAAAAATACCTTATTGATACCATAAATATTAACCGCAAAGTTTTACTTAAGCTAGGTTTAAAGGATGAAAATATTATCGATTGTCAGATATGTACAAAGCATTATCACGATACTTATCATTCTTTTAGAGCCAAAGATTTAGGCTTTGAAAAAGACCGAAATATTACAGCTATTTGGTTAAAAAATGAGTAATAAGTTGATTTTAATAAATTAATTGTTATAATATGCTATAAGTTTAGGGGGATAAAAATGCTAAATAGTAACACATTACATAAATTTAATAAAGAATTTAATAAAAATATTGGTTTTTATATTGCTGATTATATTAACAAAAATAATGTAAGTCAAAAGGAACTGAAAATTATTTTAGCAGAAAACAACTTTTTTTCTATTTTACTAAATAAAGATAACGGTAATTCAGAAATGAAAAAGAGATATCAACTATCACGCATTATTAATGAGCCCCGTTCGAAATGGGATACAAGTGAGCATTTTTTTATTGATTTTGGTTTATTATCACAACTAGTAGAAGAAGTACATTTAAATACTATAGAGAAAGCAGAGATTATTTTTCATGTTTTAGAAAGAAATTTACATTGTCATTTAATTAATGCTTGTTTTGATGAAGAAAAGAATAACCTATGTCAACTATCTAAACAAGCATGTAATGTAGATATTTTAAGTATTGCTAAAAATCATTTAGAAATTAAGCGTCATTATTTTGATAAACTACCTAATTTAAGTGAAGAAGATATCGAGATTGTCATTAATATTTTAAGAGAATACAATTTAAATGATCAAATATGTGATGAAGTAAAAGGTCTTTTAATTCGTACTTCTTTACCCTTCTTAAAAAAATTACATTATATGGTGGGCAATTCAATAAATAGCACAGCATTATCGTTGCAAAATGATAGCCAATTTATTACGATGAATGAAATTAGAAGTGTCTTTAGTGCTGCGCTTTATGCATGGTTAACTTATCCTGAAACTGTTCATAATAATAAAATAGTTATATGTTCTTTTCAAAATGTGGAGTATCTTTTAGGGAAAAATTTTGGAGCTAAAGATTTTTTCAATATTTTATGTTATATTGCTAAAAGTAATATCGAAATGGGAATTTTAACAGAAGCGAGGCAACCATATAATTTAAATCTTGACCGTTTAAAACAAGTTTATCAAATGTATTACAAAAATAATTTGACAGACGGGCCATCGTTTAGTCAATTTTGTGATAAAATTGCGCAAATTTATCGAGTAGCTATATTTACAACTCCTGTCAAACAGGGAGTTACTGATTTAATCGATAGTAATGATATTGATTACCCACTTACCCAGGAAGCTCACCAAATATTAAAAGATCATTATTTTACTAAAAAAGATAATTTTAATAATGATGATATTTTTATGATTGGAATAGCTTTTGGTAAATTAGGTATATCCCCTAAAGGGCTTAAAATGATAGATGAATTTTTAAATGACGAACTAAAATCCCGTGAACAATCAAGAGAAAAGGAAACGCCACATAATTTAGAAACTAGCCAAAGACAAAGTAATTGGCAAGTAAATGAAACCAAAGCAAAGCCAACTTTAAGTAAAAAAGCTTATAACCAGATTTTTAGGGAAATATTAACTTATTTTAATATAAAAGAAATGAAAGCTTTTAGGTATTTAACTGTTGATGAAATTATTTATTGTATTAATTTAATGAAAAAAATTGGGTTAGCAGATGAAATAATTGATACTTTTATAAATAAGACCGAAAAAGAAAATCGAAAATATGAAATTAATCCTTTAAATAGATATAGCGAATTATTACAAAAAATGGAATATTACAGTACTAATCCGCAAATAATGCATATCTTAAATGATTTAAAAGAAGCTTATGAAGCTATTAAATTAGATGAAAATGATCCATTTTACGAAGAATTTATTGCTAGTGGAATGGCAGAAATAATGAAGTTAATTCCGGAAAATCATGAATATGAAATGATGAAAGCTTTAAAGTTAGTTAATCAAGATAATAAATAAACTAGTTAAAAAAAAGAAACTATTCGATTTGCGAATGTTTCTTTTTATATATAATAAGAAAAATTGTAATGCCTATTATAAGAATTATAATAAGAGGAATGATTAAGAAGAAGATATTAAACATAGAGGGTTGTTTAACAAGCGCTTGATTTTGGGTTAAGCAATCATTAAGATCAGTTTCATCTTCGATAGTGGCAACTAAGTTACATATTTGTTCAGCTTTACTATAACTATCTAGGACTTTAGTAATTTGCGAAGCTCTAGAATCATTAAAGCCATAAAAGTATGTACTTCCAATGATAATTAAAGGGGCTGTGTTACTTTTTATCTTTAATGATGATTTAACTTGATTATATAAATCTTGATTATCAGCAATTTGAAAATATTCAACAATAAAACGAGAATTATGATCCTTTTGTTTTTCTAACCATTCTTTAGCTCGTAGGCATTGCTTACAATCCTTTGTTTCAAATACTTCTATTTTAATTGGTGTTAATTCTGAATTAGAAACAAGAGCTTTAGACGAAACGGGGATACTAAGTAAATAAATTGAAAATATTAAATAAAGTATTTTTTTCATTATACATAAACCTTCCTATGAAATATTAAGGTGTGATAATTATATCACACCTTAGTTATTTTGTTTTAATAATGGCATCGTTATCTGCACCGTTAGGGTGAGAAGAAGTTGTTTTGGTGCCCTCAATATATACTATTTCAAATTTATCTTGGGTTAAGCTATAAATATCAAAGGTATAAGCATGAGTAGTTAATTGTTCTTCACTAATATCAAGACCTACTCTAAATTTTGGATGTAGTGATTGTTTGACATCAGTTCCAGATAAACTAAATGTAATATTCTCTTTAGCATCTTTGACATTAATATATAAACCATAATCACCAGCATGAGCAAAATTAAAGGTATTTTGTTTAACATCAATGGCTGATGAGTTAGTGATATCATTTATAATAATATGCTTTTTAGTATTAATACCGCCATTAAAGGTGTTACCAACTAAACGAGTATAATTATCGTTATTAGTCAATTTAGTATTATCAATGATACTATCAAAAATGATAAATGATTCTAAGTGATCTAAAGCATTAAAGGTACTAAAATAGACAGCATTATTTGGATTTTCTTTGTTGATATAAATAGCACTAGTAAAATCATTTGCCGCTTCAATAACAGCTTGATATAATCTTAAACCACCATTTTGAGCTTTAATAATATATTTATCTTTTTCAAGAAGAGTTTCGGTAGTATATTGACCAATTATTTTGATATTATCTAAGATGACGTTACCAGAATTAAGAAGCATAGTTCCTTTAATGGTTCCAACAATAGTCTTACTACCCGTCTTACGACCCGTAATTGTAACATCATGATTGATTTGTAAAGTATCAGTTAAAGTAATTTCGGAATTAACAATAATAGTTTTAATATTGGCATTGTTGATAGCTTCTATAAGTTCTTCTTCATTACTTACTTCTTGCGCAGTAGCCTTCATTTTACCTTCTAATTGAGCGACATAATAAGAATCAGCCTTTGGTGCAGGAATCTCACCAACATTAAAGCACGAACTATCGTTAGTGTTACACCATTGTTTTACTTTATAATCATAATAAGCGTTACTATAAGTAGTTAAATAATCCATATCTATAGGTGGCTCTTTAAGATTACTAGTGTCTGTAGCTTTGTGATAACGAATAAAGCGAATAACAGAAGAGGTAATATCACGATTAGCAATATATGTTATTTTATACCATCCAATAGAATGATTTGCACTAACATAGTAATGATTATAATTGTAATTTTCTTTGTCACGAAGAAGATCACCTTTGGTAAGATCACTAGTCTGGGTATCTTTAATATCCTCGTAAGCAACCCTTTCTTGATAAGTAATTGGTCCTGCCCCATTAACAATATTAACTTTAGCATTTGGTTTGTTGGCTAAAACTGCTGGATGGTCATAATCTTCTTTGGTATCGATTAAATCTGTAGCATTTAACGTAGCACCACTAGCTACCTCGATGCCAGTTATATTTGTAGCAGATACATCAACATTGTTAATATTTAATGTTGCATTAGCAGCAACAGTAATAGCTTTAGCAAGTTCATTATTAGCACTAGCAATCGTTAAACTATAAATAGTTATGTTTCCATTTGTAACAGCTAGGGCTTTATCAGTTACATCATCTGTAAATGTTATAGTATGATTTTGACCTTTAATAATAAGATCTTTATTTAATTCAATAGTTTTATTTACTTCAAAAGAATCAGTTAATATAATACTATGGGTTTTACCTGAAGTAGAACTTTTAGCTAAAGCCTCTTCTAACTCAGATTGGTTAGATACTTCATCATGATCAGCTATAGCAAAATCAATAGTTAAGGTTTTAGAGTTAAGATCTTTATACTTATCAACAGGGCTTAGTAAATCCCCTATTTCAACTGTAATTTCATATTTACTTGCAACTAAAACATCTAGATATTTTTTGTTATTAGCTTGTTCTGATGATATCACTTTATCTATAAAGGAAGTTAATTCAGTAGCAATAGTTTCATTATTAGCTGAAGTAAATTTAATAGTCTCATTGTTAGCTTTAAATGTTATATCTTTTATTTCACCACTATTTATTAGATAAGCAATAAGATTTGGAACAATGCCAGAAGTAAATTCTGATAGATTAATATTTTCTGAAACTAATAGTTCATATAATAATTTATGGTTTTGATTATTGTAAGTAATATTAATCTGATCATCTTGTAAAGCATAGTAATCAACAAGATCATTTAATAAGGCATCGATATCAACTATCCAATGAGCTTTTAAAGTAATATTATTTAAATCGGTAGTAGCTGTCTTATTATTTTCGAAAGAAAATAGATTATTTTCTTGATACCAGTTATCAAATTCATGATATAGTTTTTTACTTGAAGGATTAGCTGGTTTTTCGATTGTTTCACCTTCATAATAAATTGTAGTTTCAGGATCAACATTTAAACCATAATCATAAGTTATTTTAATTTCATCAAGAGCTTTTAAAGTAGAATAATTAATCTTATATGAAACTTCGTTATAATTATGAGCTGTTGGACCATCTAAATCAATAGTTATGACAATATTTTCACCACGAGATATAGAATCTTTATCAATGCTAAATAATGCTACTACTTGACCATTTATAATATCTGTAGAATTTAATGTATATGAATTTTTTCCATAATTAGAATTTGTTAATTTAATGGTAGCATCTGGTAAATTAAGAGGAATATTTAAAACTAATGGTAGATAATAACCTGTTTTAAGATCGCTAGGCATTGCAATACTTGTTTGTTGTTTAATTGTACCAGTTAGGGAATATTGATATTCTTGGTTATTAACAGGACTAATACTTAATTCATTTAAGTCATTATTATAATTTAATTTACTTAAATCTTCATTAGTTAATAAATCATCACTAGTAGCTATTTTAATATCTGATATAAAAGATTGTTCTTGTAAAACTAAAGAAGTCCAATCAATAGTTATATTATATGGGGCATACTTAGAAGCTGAACCGTCTATATCTATTTCTATTGCAAAAGTATTGTTATCATCACTATGAAGGGGTTTTAAAACAGTCATCATATTATTATTGAATGTAGATTTACCCGTTATGATTTTTTCAGCATCTTCCCCATCAGCTAAAAATTTAACTGTTGTTTGATCGGTAACAGGATCTGTTAGTTTGATAGTAAATGCTAAGTAATGGTTCTTTAAGTGCTCAAATTCGTCAACATTTTTACTTATTTCAGGGATGTAAGGAATTAAACCTGTAACAGTAGTTTGATGGTTAGTTGTTTTAAAAGAGGTTTGATAATCACTACCCTTTTCCCATCCGTATTTAGTAGCTAAAGCAGATAGTTGTTCTGAATTAGGTTGTTCAATGCTAAATTTGGAAGGTAGTTCAAATAAGACTGATGAATAATTTATGGTATAAGTTGTTGGGGTGTAAGCTTTTTTATCGCCATCTAAATCGATTACAATATCAAAGGTGCATTTACTGGAATCTTCATCTTGACATTTATCATTTAGTTTAAATAAAACTGTTAAATAATCAAGATTATTTAAATCACTCTTGCGGATTGTTTTGGTAGAGTTAGCTCCAGCAGGAATTGTAATAGTTATATCATCTTTAAAATCGTCTAATTTAATGTTATAAGCAAAATAGTATGCATCTTCCCCTTCAGCTTTAAATACGCCATTATTTGTATGTTGTTCTATTATTTTCCCTTGTAATGCAAATTCATTATTTGATCCTGGAATTAATTGGTAATCGTCGGTTGGAAGAATATACCCCCATTCATTTAGTGCTAATTCATCGGGATAAGGAATATCTAAACTGATTTGGGCTAAAGAAGCAACAGGGAATGTTACATTAGCCCAATTAATTGTGTATGTTTTTTCATCATAAAGAGTTTCTGGTCCATCTAAATCGACATGAATAATAATGTCTTTATTGGAAGAAGTGGTATCTAATTGCCAAACTACAGCAAGACCAGATAAGGCTTTATCTTTAATTTGAAAATCATTGTAAGAATAAGTTTTAGTGGTAGTACCTTCTATATTGACAGTTGTTTTAGCTGTAGCATTAGGTACTTCAATAATAAAGGAAAAATAATTTCCTGGAGTTTCATTAACTGTTTTATTTTCGAAGATTAAACCACTTAAGTTATTATTTTCTAAAACTAAGTCTTCACTATTAGCTTTATTGCCACCACTAAATTTTAAATCATCAGAAATAAAGCTATCATAGTCTTCTTTATTTAAGATAACTGAGAAATTGGTTGGTTCAGATAATGGTTGATAGTCAATAAAGCGAATATCTAGTTCAGTTTGTTCAGTCAAGACGCTAGATCCTACTAAGTTAGTGGAAATTTTCCATACAGGAGCATCATCAATATATTCTTGAACAATGTAGTATATTGTCATTTCATCATAAATTGCATCACTTGCGACTTGACCACTAATGTCAGTGACATTAATACTACGTGAAGCTAACATGATGTCTTGGGTTTTTAAAATGTGTTCAGAGGTAAATGCATATTCTCCAATGATGTATGCATAATAACCATGGTAGTCATTTTCTATCAAAGTTCCTAATTCACGAACGGTCATTTTTTTAGCATTAACACTAGTTAAAGAAAAGATAAATAAGAAAATAAATGATACTAGTAATTTATAACTTTTTTTCATAATCATTGCTCCTTTCATTTTTACTCAATATTTCTTCTACTGTATACAACATTAGCTGTTACATAGGTATTAGCATCAAGATATACTCGTAAAGTTTTAACTGAGCCATTGCCTGTTAAAGCGTTTGAAACAGTTTTATTAGTTGGTAAAACACGTGTATTCCCAAAGAGGATATAGGCATAATCGGTAAGAGCTTGACCATCTTTGGAAACTGCTATTTCATATTGATCGGTAGCACCTGTTGCTTGAACTAACGCCGTTAAGGTAACTGTGTAATTAACAGGTTTAGCTTTAACTATAATATCTTTAGAGGCAGTTTTACCACCATCTTCCGTTGTGACAGTAATGGTAACATGTCCTTCTTTAAGACCAGACACTCTACCATTGGCATCAACTGTCGCAGTGGAGTTATCACTACTAGACCAGCTTAAATTTTTATTATCAGCGTTAGATGGAGTTATCGTCGCCGTTAAGGTTATTTGATTACCAGCTACCACTTCGCTTGGGCCATCAATTGTTACGTCAGTTACTAAAATTGCTTTTTTAATCGTAACTTTAATTACTTTAGTAGCTTTGATATTACCATCGTTAGTAATAGCTGTTATTGTAACAGTTCCTTCTTTTTGACCTTTAACGTTACCATTGGCATCAACTGTTGCAATACTAGTATCACTACTTTGCCATGTAACAGTTTGATTAGTGGCATTAGTTGGTTTGATATTAGCTTTTAATTTAATCGTGCTACCAACATTGACACTGGAAGAACCACTTATGGAGATTTCTTCAACTTTAACAATTGTTTTAGTAATAATGATTTTAATATTTACAGTGTATTTATCATCGGCTGTTTTAACCGTAACATTTGCTACTCCTTCTTTTAAGCTTTTAACGTTACCTTCTTGATCAACAGTAACAATTGTTTCATCATCTGAAGACCAAAGCAAATCTGAAATATTAACATTTTTAGGAACAGCAGTTACTTTAATCTGAGCAGTTTCATTAGGACCCATTGTTAGCGCTTGTGGGTCAACAACGATATTATCAACCTCGCCATCTTCTTTCCAACGGGCTTCTAAAATCATGTTATTAGTAATTTTTGTCGTAAAATCAAATTCTTGATCATTATAAAACCAACCAGCAAAAACATAACCTTCCCGAGTTGGATCGTCTGGTTTTCTTAACGTATCGTTTTCATTAACGTTGATAGTTTCGTAACCATCGCCATTATTGTAATCAAAAGTAACATCATACTTAATAGAATCACAACTACCAACCATTAACAAGACGATAACAATAATAATTAAAACCCCAATGATTGCTTTAAGAAGCATCTCTTTTTCATTTTTAGTATCTTCCATATAAATCTCCTTCATTAAAATCATAGACAAATATACTTATATTTTGACCAAGAGTTAGTTTTTTTGTTTTTTTGTAAAACTATTTGTCAACTAAAATGCAGACTTTACACATGTATAACATTAAACTCGATCAATAACATATACACTACTTCTATAACATAAATATATCAAATAAAAATTAGCTAGTCAACGAACTAAAAAAAGACATTATTTTTTTCGAAAATAATGTCAATTTGTTGTCAATATTAATTTTTAAAGTAGGCATCAACATAGTAGATGGGACGGCCTTCTTCGTAATATTTTTTTTCAAAATCAGTCATAATATTAGGAATTGGATTTTCATCATGATGTAAGTCTAAACTAAGGCGATTAAAAACATACCAATATTGCGATAATGATTGTAAAGAATATGCAAAGAAGCCTTTATTATCTGTTTTTAAAATAATGTGTTTATCTTTTTTAAAAATCTTATCATATATTCGGAGATAGTTTTCATGAGTAAAGCGCTTTTTCTCATCAATTCTTTTAGGCCATGGATCACAGAAAGTTAAATAAATAGTATCAATTTCTTTACCAAAAATATTAGCGATTTCATGAGCATCAATATTAATTAACTTTAAATTAGGTAGTTTTTGATTATTTAGGCGATTAACTGCCATAACCATTTGTGAGTCGATTACTTCTAAACCAATAAAGTTAATTTTGGGATAAGTTTTAGCCATGTTAATTATAAAGTCACCTCGTCCCATTCCTAATTCTAAATGAATGGGATTTTTATTACCGAATAAATCAGCCCATTTATTTTTATAACTGGTAGGATTATTTATAACATAAGGAGATCTACCAACGATTTTAGCAGCATCTTTTATTACTTTATATTCCATAAGGTCACTTCCTTGTTTCTAATTATAACATATTGGCTGATTATTTTCACTTGCAGGATAAATGATTTGTTTAAATGCTTTTAAACACTTGTCTTTGCAAGGTACTAAATAGGTAGGCAACCAAGGATATTAATAGGAAGTTTACTATTAATTTTTAAAATATATTAATGATTAGAAATAGTAAGAGGAATTAAAGTATTGACCCATTTATTTAAAATTGTTTGAACTTTTTTATTAGGTAGTTTGTTATATTTTAAACGGGCTTGCACAAGCGTATTGTTTTTGATTTCAATAGTAACATAAGATTTGTTTAAATTTTTTTTCTGACGCATAAAGTAGACTTGGCATTCAAAGTTAGCTATTTTGGGAATATAAGTACGAACACAATTTTTTTGCTGATGGCTTTCATCTACTAAAGAAGCAATTGACGAAGCAGGATAAATGACATATGTATCATCTTCGTATTTATTAATAGCTAAGATATCTGCCAAAGAATGTATCTTAGCGTCAATAACAGGATCATAAATAACTTGTATTTGATCATATAAATTATTGTGCACTACAAATAAATCTTTTGGATATAAAACCTGTTTATCATTTAAGTCTAAGTGAACCGTTTGAGCTAAATTAAGATAATCTAAGTATTCAGATAAGTAATAATAATTGTCGGCATTACATAGATAAGTTCTTAGTGCATTTAAATCGATATGATAATTATTTACTAGTTCTATTATCTCCGTGGAATAGACGTTTAACCAACTACTAAAATATTTAATAGTTTCTAAGGTGGCTAAAGGATATAATTTTAAAATGAAATATTCAGAAAAAGAAAGATTGTTCTCTACCATAAAAGTTAAATACTTTTTATCAAGCCCAAAAATATCTTTAAAGTTTGAACCTTTAGTAAACACATAGGGAGTTTTTAAGGCCAAATTATAAAGTTTATAATTAACTAGGTATTCAAATTGAGGATAATAAAGAGGATAAAAAGTTAATTGCGCAATAGTATAAGTTTGATATGTATTTAAAGTAGAAATAGTTTGCCATATTCGGCTATATTGATAGATTGTATTTTTAAGTTTATTTAAATTTTCTAAATAAAGATAAGCTGGTTTTTCTTCATAAAGAAGTTGATCATAAAGATTGGTTGTAATAAATGTTTCATTAAATAAACTATTTTGGTTAAGATTATTTTTTTGATATTTAGCTAACTCAATAAAAGGTACATATAAATTAGCTTCTAAATCAGTAAGACCATCTTTTTCAATTAAATATGAATTATTAATAAAAATATGACTATGTTTTTGATAAGTACTTAATTGAATTTCTTCATAATATATTTCTTCTGTTAAATAGTATAAGTATGTATTTTCATTATCAACATTAAAAACTAGGTAATGACAAGAATGATTAAAATGACTAAGATTAGCCAAAAAATGAGAATTATCTATACAAAAGACATCCCTATTATCATATAAATAAGTTCCTTGATATGATTTATATTGTTTATGGCATTTGGGACAAAAGTTCTTTTGGTTCAAGGGAGTTAAGCACTTACCGCAATAAAAAATATCTTCTAAATCATTATAAATGAGTACGTTATCCGAAGTTTCTTCAATAAAGTCGATAACTAAAGATGGCAAATCATCTTGGTGATGCCAGTAAGGAATGTCACGCACTGTTTGCAAATAATTTTCGTCCCATTTTAATTGAAACATAGGACCACTCCTTTAAAAAATATTATCTTTTGATATTAATAGTAAGCAATAATTAACATATAATTTGCTTGTTAATAAAATTATAAAATATTTACTTAAAAGATTAAAGTTATTTGGTTTTATTTGTGATATCCGTAATCATTTGTTTAATATGTTTTTGTTCTTTTAATATTTCATCTATCTTATCATGTAATTCTTCAATGATTAATTCTGTTTTCAAGTCTGTTTTATAGTCATTTTTGTTTCTTAAGCTATCTTTTTTAGCTTGACGATTTTGACTCATCATAATAATAGGAGCTTGAAGAGCCGCTATACAAGATAAAAGTAAATTTAGTAATATAAAAGGAAACGGATCAAGAGCCTTGGTTAAAATAACACCATTTAAGATAATCCAACCTAATAAAAAGATAGTAAAACCAATTATAAAGCGCCAACTACCAGCAATCTCAGTTAATTTATCAGCTACTTTATCACCAAAGGTCATACGTTCTTCTTCCATCTTATCAATATCTACGCTAATAGGGCTATCAACTAACATATCTAATAACTCTTCTTCACTTTGTTTATCAATTTCTTGATTTAATAACATTTCAACAATTTCTTTTTTATTTACATTTTTCATTTTATCACCTATTTATATTATACTATTTTTTAAACAAATACATAAATAAAATAGAAGCCTTTAAGGCCTCTATAATAAGTATGTAAATTTATAAGAATCTTAACTACTATAGTTTAAAATCTTCGAGGAATGATTTTACTAATTTGTCGGTACGTTTTTGTATTTTATCGATAGTCCAACTATCTTGTTTAACTACGTCTTCGTTTAACTTTAAACCATTTTTATAACCAATGTATTTATTTTTTTCTTGCCTATTTTTCTTTCTGTCAAATGACATATTAGATAGTTCTCCGTTGTATCCAGTAATGGTTAAGTTGCCAAAAGTATGAGCGTATTGGACTAAATATTGATCAGCTAACTCTTTATTTCCATCAGCTATCATTTCAACCCAGCAATCAGGAATTTTTTCACCTTCAGGGAAAATATGTTCAATAGTCCAGATATATTTATTATTTTTATCTCTACTCCACAAATCCGTGTATCTTTCTGTATTCATATACTTTTCTTCATAATAACATAAGATAAATCTTGTAGCTTCTGGATTATCCTCATACACATTTCCTCTTAATGCTTTTTCAAAAGTATCATCATCAGATGAATTCTTTTTCAAATACTCAGTAAGAATATTATATATTTCTTGACCTTTTTTATCTTTTATATTAGATATTGCATCCATAAATATCTTTGTTAAATTTCTAGTATTAGGAAAATCAGTTAAATTTCTTCTAACAAAATATTTTGTTAAAAAATTTATTACATCAGCTACTATTTCATCTGTTATTTGTAAATCTTTTTTATTTCTTAATAAATAAAGTAATAAGATATAAGATGGTGCTCCACCAATTCGAGATAAATTAAGTAAAGGTTTCTCTAAAGTAACATTGAAATTTTTTTCAGTTGTATTATTAATTAGTAAAGCATAATTTTGAGCATCAATTTTAATACGATTTAAAAATGTATTATAATTTTTTTCGATAAGTTGAGAATAAATATTTAATAAGGTTGATTTGGTAGCTAAGGAACCTAGAGGATACTTAGTTTTGGTGTCAATAATAAAATCTTTATTTAGTTCATCACGATATGTGTTGTAATATTGTCTAAAGAATCTTTCTTGATCAGAATATTCATCTCCTAAATAAGAAATAATGCTTTTCCATTCATCATAACAATCGCTAGCTTTACCGTCGGCATCGGCAACTCTAATAAGTAAATTTTTAATTAAATCGATGGCAGATAATGGAACACCACGGTTATTTAAAGATTCAAATAACATATACGCATCTTTATTATTGTTTACTTCTATCGAAACAAGTATTGCTGAATTAAATAAGTCAGCTAAATTAAATAATTCGTCTATTTTAAATTTGGTTAAATTTTCTTCTATTACTTTTTTCTCTTTAATTTTTTCATTAATATATAACTCAATGCTATTAATAAAGTAATTAAAAGCTTTATATATTCGGCGATTACCAGCATTATTTTTCTTCTCACAACTTTTTAGAAGGCCACACTCATACAATAAACTATTATAATCGTATTGGTTTTCTTTTTGAATTTGTAAAGTAAGACGTGGCGTATTAATATATTCGCCTTCTTCATTTTTGTTTTTATATATTAATTCATTCATTATGTTAACGTATGCTGCTGTTTGTTCATCATTAAAATAAGTTTTAAATTCTTTTAGTTTAGTATATATAGCAAGTAACAAAATAGATAGTGTCGTAATTCTTTGTTGACCATCGATAACTTCTAAAATTATATCATTATATGTTCCTTTACTAACATTAACAGTGATTATTGAACCTAAAAAATATTCTCTATCATTATCAACAACATCATTAAATAATAATCCCCACTCTTTATTACTCCAAGTATATTCTCTTTGATATTTAGGTATTTTATATAAGTATTTTACGTTAATTGAAAAAATATCTGCAATCTTTAATGGTTTAGTACTTATTATCATTAATTAAACACCTCATAGAATATTATAGCACGTATAGTTTAGATTAGTAAATTAATGAAGTGTTAATTATTAATTTATTATTATAAATAGACCTATTTTGATAAGGGAATGTGGAAAATGGTTATTATTTTATCTTTTTTTTACTAATTCTTTAGGCATTTCTTGGGCCATTTGGTAATTACTATAACGACTGTCTTCCGTTACTTCTTTAATAGTTTTGATAAATTCAGGAATTCTTATAGTGGCGTTTTCATCGCTTAGTTCTATTTCCATTATGGCTTGATTAGACCATTCTGGGTAAATATCAATCTCAAAGTATTGATTATCAATTGATAGACAGTATCTTGTTTTGTGAATAGTATGTAATTTATTATCAGCTGACATTAATAAAGATAAATACTCATTTTGCGTAAGTTTTCTTTCTATTTCAACTCTTTTAAGATTAGATATTCTTCGTTTTTCAGTTAAATAATATAGATAATTGCCATCGATACCTCTAGCTCGTATTCTTCTTTCGGTTCCGTCTTGACTTTTTAAGTAAGTTTGAGAAATATCAACTTTAGTACAATTTGGCATTTTTTCTAATTGGTTAATATTTGGATAATAAATTAAAAATTTTCTTTCTATTTCATAAGGCTCTGGTTCACCTAAAAATGAAGCAATCTCTTTTAGTAATCTTTCTAGTTTTTCTTCGAAGTCAGTACTATTATCAATAATTCTAAAATGAGGATGACCGGTCCATGCCGCTATAATTTTATCATCAAGTTGGCAAGCCTCATCGATAGTTTCGGTTCTAGCAGTATTATTAGCAAGAGTATAAAATTCAGGTTTATCTTTAGCCGCGCTCACTAAATGAAAGATAGCATCATAAGAATCCCTTTCACGTACTTCGTTAGTATTGAACTCTTGTAAAACTCTTTTAAATTCAACATCTTTCATGTATGCTTTATTATCTAAAGTCCCACGATCACATACAATAAGAATTTTATCGCTTTTCATTTTTTGAGCAGCCTCATCAAATATTTGCTCTTTGACTTTTTGTAATTTCATTTGGGACATTTGAAAATCATATCTTGATTGACAAGTCCAAGGAGAAACTCCATTAGTAATTAACTCAGTAGCAGTTTCAGGGACTAGTAGGACTGTATAACCTCTTTTAGAAAAATAATTATTAATCCAAGTTAATGCCGTAGTTTTACCAGCACATGGTCCACCAGTCAAAACAATTTTACTAATTTTAATTTGGTTAGGGTTTTCTTGACTCGCTAATAGGTCATTTAAAGGAACATTATATAAAGCTGATAGTAATTTTAGTTTATCTAAAGTAGGTTTTGATTTACCCATTTCCCATTTACTAACTGCTTTATCACTTACATCAAGTTGATAAGCAACAAATCTTTGAGTTAAATTATTCTCCTTTCTAAGATTAAATAAATAATTACCAAAATCAATATTTTTCATTTAAACTCTCCTTACAATTACATTATACAATAAATATTTCTTAATGTTTGCAACCAATGCTCTACTTTCGGTAGAACTTTTTTATTAAAAAATAAGATTTTATAAATAAGATTTAAATATTCTTTAAAAAATATAAAACTCCAATTCATCACTAAAGAATTAGAGTTTTATATTTTTTTAATAATTGTTTGTTTTGTTAATTATACATTTTCCCATAATAAAGTTTTATCTTTAATATTTATTAATTGTTCATCTTTCTCTTTTAATAGCTCATAGAAGTCTTCATTAACATAATAAATATGTTTTATTGCACTACAATCTAAGTTATTTGGCATATAGAGTCTGGTTTCTTGTGATTTAAAATCGATTAGCATACCATTACCGATTCTCATCATATGATTAGATGGATCATTTGATTTGAAAATTTTATCTGCTAATGTTTGCGTAACATTTACATATAAATCATAAGTATTTTCATCTAGTTTAACTAACATAGCCAAACCATTACTATAATTTTTGAGATTTACTTTGATATATATGCCGTTATCTTGGGGAACTTCAACGTTGACAAGACCATCTTTATAATCTAGAGTAGTTTCTAATTTGAAGACAAAATGATAAATACCTAGGATTAATACTATTAAAATTAAAGAGATGGATAAACCCGTAATAAATTTCTTTTTAGTTTTATTAATTTCTTTATTTGAGTATTCAATAGTATTTTTTAAAACTTTTTCTACTTCATTTTTTGGCATTTTTTCTCCTTTTAATAAATCATATAGACTTATATCTAATATTTCTGTAAGTGGTATTAAAATAGAAATATCAGGAAAACACAAACCTCTTTCCCATTTTGAAATAGCCTTGTCTGTAACTAACAATTTTTTGGCTAAATCCTTTTGAGTAAGACTTTTTTGTTTGCGAGCTTCACTAATAATTCTACCTGTTTTTTCTGGATCCATTATTTTTCCTCCTTACAGCTTCATCTTAGCATAAAAAGTTTATAAGGAAAACCGACTTATAGTTTACCTACTCTTTTCTACCTAAAGTTTATTATTTTTTGTTTAATATTGTGATAAGTAAAAAGATAGTTAATACGTTTTAACTACCTTTTTTTAATATACAATTTTTGAGATATATACTTTTTAACTATTTTAATTCTAAATCACTATGATTAACTAGATTTCTTTGCTGCCATTTTTTGATTGCAAAAGCACTTATAGCAAGAATGATTGGAAAACCAATTCCTGAAAGTATGCCAAATTGTAAATTATCTGCCATAATTTGCGATATGTTACCGACTATAGCAGGTCCTATTGAAGCACCCAAGTCACCAGCTAAAGCTAATAAAGCAAACATTGTTGTTCCGCCTTTGGGTAAAATTGATGAAGAAATACTAATAGAACCTGGCCACATAATGCCGACAGAAAAACCACATAGCATACAGCCAATTAAACCTAAAAGAGGAGTGGTGGCTAAACCGGCTAAAAGGTAACAACAAAAACACATTAAGCCAGAAAAGACCATAAAAACTTTTAAATCAATCTTGTTATTAAATTTAACATATAAAACGCGACTAAGGCCCATAAAAAAGGCAAATCCACAAGGGCCAACTAAATCGCCAATACTTTTGGAAATATTAAGAGATGATTCAGCAAAAGCTGAAGACCATTGAGCAATAACAGCCTCAGATGAACCAGCACAAATCATCAAAATAATTAATAACCAAAAAATATTAGTCTTAAAAAGTTCTTTCATGGTCATACCTTTTCCATCTTCAACAATAGGTTCAATTGGACAAGTAGCAAAATTATAAACATTGTAAAGGGGTATTAAAGCCCATATACAAGATAAAATACGCCAATGGTCTAGGCCGAATATTGTAAAAAAGATGGTTGATAATAATATAACACCTACAGCTCCCCAACAATAAAAAGAATGTAATAAGCTCATCATGCCATCCTTATTTTCAAAAGGACAAGCTTCAATAATGGGACTACATAAAACTTCTATCAAACCACTTCCAACAGCATATATAATTGTACAAATAATAATTCCCATAAAAGGAGATGGTAAAAGATTAGGTAAAAAAGCTAGACCGATAAGACCAAGGGCGGAGGTTATCTCAGAAACTATAATACTTATTCTATATCCAATCTTATCCACAATTTTGGTACAAACAAAATCAACAATAATCTGGGTAATATAAAAACAAGTTGGAATAAGGGCAAGTTCACTAAATGAGATATTAAATGTCTTATAAAATGTAATAAATAATAGTGGTGCAAAATTAGCCGAAATAGCTTGGGTAACAAATCCCAAATAGCAGGCTAATAATGTTTTTTTATATTGTTTTTTCATATTTTTGATTCTCCTAAGTTTATTATCCATTTACTTAACTATGTTAGCATGAAAATTTATGTGTATCAAGAACCATTATTGATAAAAAAATGATATCATGACACTATTAGCATTTATTAGGCTAATGTTCATAGTATCATAATATCATTAAAACTATTTTTTCTTTTTCAATAGATGTTTATCATCGCAAATATTAAATTTTTCTTCATCTATTTTAATATAATTGCCTAAAACTATTGTATCTAGAAAAGATCTAATATCTTCTTCAATATTTTCACCTTTTACGCCCATTTGTTCGGGCCAGTTAATAAAAATGTTATTTTCCTTAATACGTAATATTTTCTTGATTTCATCAGTTGACATATTTTCACCATAATGATGTGTCCATTGTCTATTTAGGCCATTAGTTGTTTCTGTTATTCGAAATAATATTCTTCTTGCAAATGATGGATTGCAAAAAGCAAAATAAAATTTTTGTAAGTTAATTCTTTCGCCAGGAGATTTTAATATTATATCGGTAAATAATATTTGATTTCCCACTTTGGATATTTTATAAAATTTTAAATCAACCCTATAATCAAGACTCTCAAAGAAATCGATTAATGAAAGAGTAAGTAATCCGTTTATAAATATTTGATTTTGTGTAGTCGTCCATGGATAACTACAATTATAATTAATTGTTATAATGTTTTGGGCATTATCATCATTGTATACTTTTCTCATTGATAATGGTAAATTATTGATAGCATTAACCACATTTGGAACACTACCACAAATATAATTATAATAAGTTTTTTTCTTAGCAATATAAGGAAAATACTTATCTATTTGTTTCTTTTGAGCTAAAAATTTGTCAAAGTCTTCATACCAACCATTTTCAAATAATTGTAATGCTTCAGCAAAAGATTTAGTTTTCGACCAGGCGATATATTCCTCAGAAATATTATGAGATAATATTTCTCTAGTTGAAAATGTTGTTGAGGTTTTAGCTGTCTTAAGATAAGAAAGTAAATCTTGTTTATTTTTAAATGTTATTTCAAAAAAATCATAGTCATCCTTAGAATAAATATTACTTTTCATATTTTATGCCTTCTTTAGTGCCATTTTTTTGAATCCTTCTGAATAAATAGATGGTTCTATTCCTTCATCATCAAATCTTTGAGATATAATATTCATATCTTCAAAATCTAATTCTTTGACTATTGTATATTGTAAAATTTGTTCAGTTGTGAATCCTGCTTCTTTTAACTTACTTGCATAGTCAATATTTCGAGTAGTAACAGTATGTCTAATTCCACAATCACTGATTATTCTTCTAAAATTCCAGAAAAATTGTAATAATTCATCATCTTTTATAATTGATTTTTCAATTCTATGATCATAATCAAAATAAAGTTGAATAAATCTGTCTAGCGATGCAGAATCTAATTCACTTCGACCACAATACATTCGATTGGCACCATTTCCCCAGGTATTAGCGGCAGCAATTATTCTAAAATTAGGATGAGCTTTTGTATATTGACCATCTTCAAACGCCATATAAATGTTACCATTAGTCGTTGCGCCAATGGCCGAATTTAATGATAATAAGGCAGAAGGATGACTATTATCTATTTCATCTAAAAAGAATAATCCTCCATCTTTAAATGCTTTGTAAAATTGGGTTTCTTTATACTTGCCATGAGCATCGGTAAATCCTAATAATTTATATTCTTCACTGGCATTATTTGTATAATACATTGGCAAATCCAGTGCATTGGCGACTTGTCCAGCACAAACTGATTTACCAGAGCCGGTTGGACCAATTAGCATAACTGGTAAGCCCATTTTTATTAGCTTATATATAGTTTCAAATTGTTGATGATATAATTCTTTGTCCAAAACTTTTTCTAATTCCCCATTTTGGTAAATTTCAATTGTTCTAGGTCGAACATCTTCAATTTCAATTCTCTTCGTTGCTTTAGCGACAATATCATTAATAACTCTTTTTTTGACATTTTCTATATAATTAGCTAATTCATACGCTTCTACAGCAGTACTTTGGATTGTTTCTTTTTGTTTTTCAATTAATGCATTAGTCTCATCAGTCGCCTTTTTAATTAGACTCTCCTTATATTCACTAAGAGATGAAATTATTTCTTTCCTAATATCATCTCTAAATTGTTTAATGTCATCTAAATCTTTTAGATATTGTTCCATAGTTATGCTTATACTTTCAACAAAACCTTTAATCCTACTTTTCGATAATAATCTATTAGTTAATGTATTTATTTTGGTTTCTAAAGCAACTTTTGATTCAATTTTTTTACTAATATCTTTTCCTTCTTGATTAATTAATCTTTGAAGTTCTTTTTGTATTACTTCTTCAATATAAATTCCTAGTTCTAATTTTTCGTCATCTGTTAGTGTCGTCATTATTTTTTACCCCCTAAAACTAATTTTTTACTCTTTTCAGATGCAAATTTCTGAATATATTCTTTAAAATTTTGAATATAGAAACTCGCATCAAAAGGAATAGTAAAATATTCTAATATCATTTCAAAATCAATGTGCTTTATATTTAGCAAATATTTACTTACAAACTCTAAATATTCTTCTTTTTGTTTTTTATCAAAATTATCATATACGTTAGCTAATGAGATACCAATTGGGTAACTTATTAGTATATATACTTTCCTTTGAAGATTTTCTACTTCGGCTACAAGAGAATAATATTTATTATCATCATGACGAGGATTTTTAACTATTTTAGGATTAGTTTGAGCTAATTCTTTTTCTTTTTCTATATATTTGGGTAGCAAAGTTTTTAGTTTTTCTAAGCAATTAATTGCATTACTAATATTTAATAAATCGAATTGTTGAGCAAAAATATCATATCCAAAATCATTAATGTATCTATCTAAACATAATTTGCCAAATAATATCGAGATAGTTTCATCATATATCGTAGTAGAATGTAAATATCTATCATTGTTAAGCTTCGTAATTGATTTTAATCCATGGCCTAATTCGTGGGCAGTTACTAAAATATCTAGACCATTTGTTATGCACGGAACATTAATTTGAACATTTTGTGTAACTCCCAAAATTACCTCATTTATACAAATAGAATTTTCAGCATTAAAGTCTTCTACAAAATGAATTTTATCTTTTAAAAGTTGCAGATATGCAAGATAAAGTCTTACATCAATATCTTTAATCATATTACCTATATATTTAATTCCTATATCATTTGTTAAAAACTTGTTATGTATAGGTAATTCAATTTTAGAAGGTAAATTAGTCGTAGCAATTTCTGAATTACTAAAAGTATTTATAAATATTTTGGCATTTTCTTTGATTCCTTCCATAATTACCTCCAACAATTGCGCTTTATAGTAACATAAAAACAGGATTTTGGCAAAAATATGTACTATTTTAAAGAATAAAAGTTTTAATATCTTTACGATGGTTATTTAAATTAATTATCTGGCTTACTATGGAAAGGTAATTTTTTTAAAATCTTAGTTTCGGAATATTTTGTTGTATCAAAAAAGTAGACTATCTTTATAGATTTAGTCTACTT
>CANRLI010000002.1 GCA_947631475.1 uncultured Bacilli bacterium
TTAGTTACACAAAGAGCAACTCAATTATCAAAAGAGTTAATTGATTCAGGATTATATAATGTTAGAACAAATGCACCATATACTACTGAAGAAATTAAAACATTAATTGAATTTATTAATGGTGTTTACGTTCCAGCTAATGAAACTGAGGCATTTACTTTAGTTGATTATTATTTAGATTTAGCATTAGCACCACTTAATTCAGAACATTTATTATATGCTGTACAATACCAAGGTGGAGAAGATAGTTTTAAAGATATTCTTCAAGATAAAATAAATAATTATCATAAAATTAATTTTGTTGATAATATGTTACTTGGTGATAGTACTGTTGGACCATATTTAAAATGGTTTGAAAATCAATATAATAGAATGATTTGTACAACAGATAGAGCTGAATGTAAGAATATCTATGAAAATATGATTCAAAGTTTAGCTGACATTGTTTACGGTGATGGATATTTACTTGATGGCAAAATATATAAAGAGCAAGATTTCCTAGGATTAGATAAAATTAATTCTGGTAATGTCCTTCAATTACTAGTATATATGATGGAACCACTTAAAACGGAAACTGTTAAAGATACATATACTATTAATAACAAATATCTATCTGCTAAACCAGAAGAACAAAAAGCTGTAGTTTACTATGATGATATTGTTGAACATTTCAATGCTTTATGTGCTAATGATTTAGTTGAGGTAGGCCTTGATGATAAGGGCTTATTAAGCGATAAAAAGGGTGAAAACTTCTCATATATCAATCAAGTTAATACTGTAAACCAAGCTTTAATTAATGATTATGCTAAAAATAACACTGCTAGTAAAGATTACACAAAAGAATTAAACAATTAAAATAGGAGGGTTTGAAGATGTACGAAAATAATAATGTTACTTATAAAGTAGGAATAAATTGGAAAGATATTTTAATCAAAATTATAATGTTAGCTTTATTTATTATTTTGTTATTATGGTTATTTCCAAGACCTAATTTAGATGTATTTTATGATACTGTTTATAACAATAATATTAATGCAATGAAAGATGCCGCAAGAGATTATTATACTGTAGATAGATTACCAAAAAATGTTGGTGAACAATCTTCTATGACTTTAAAAGAAATGTTTGATAATCATTTGTTAATTAGATTTACTGATAAAGATGGTAAAACATGTGATGAGACAGCTAGTAAAGTTACTGTTTCAAAAATTTCTGAAAATGAATATGCTTTAAAAGTTCAATTAAATTGTGGAGAACAGGCAGATTATATTTTAGATACTATTGGTTGTACATCTGTTTGTACTAATGGATCTTGTCAAACAGTAATTGTTGATAAAGATGAAGATAATTCAAATTCTGATAATACTATCGCCGATAATAATAACAATAGTAATAATGTTGATGATAATATCGATGATGAGTTATTTGTAAATAAGGTTACTTATTATCAACATAAAAAACCAATAACTACTACAAAAATTGTTTATACTTGTCCTGATGGTTATACCAAAAATGGTACTAAATGTATAAAAGAAACTACTGGGGCAACTATTGATGCTACTCCTGTTTATAATCCAGATGAAACTGTTATTGTTGATGCTAAATACACAACAATAGGAGAAAGAGAATATGTAAATCCAGTTAAAACAAAGGTTGGAACTGATTATACTTGTCCTAAAGGATATACATTAAATGGATCTTATTGTATCAAATATACGGATGCTGTAGAACATACAACTCCTGGTACTTATACTTGTCCTGATAAAAATTATGAATTAGTAGGTAAAAAATGTATTTATACATATGATGCTACTTATACTTCAGGTAAAATAAATTATATTTGCCCTAAGGGTGGAGATTTAGATGGTACTAAATGTATTTTAACAATAGATGCTACAGTTAAAACAGATTATGTTTGTCCTAGTGGATATACTCCAAATGGAGCAAGTTGTTATAAAGTTTATAATGCTACGGCTAAGACAGATTATGTTTGTCCTAGTGGATATACTCCAAATGGTAATAAATGTATAAAAACTTATCCTGCTACAACTAAAACAACTTATACTTGTGCTTATGGTGGAGATCCTGATAGTAATCATAATTGTTCTTATAAAGCAACAATTAAATCTTCATATACTTGCCCTAAGGGTGGTAGCTCAGATAATAAAGGTAACTGTATTTATAAAGCAACAGCTAAAACAACTTATACTTGTCCTAATGGTGGTAGTCCAGATAGCAATGGAAATTGTTACTATACTGGTACTGCAAAAGTAGATTATGGTAATTGGGTTGTTCAATGGGTTAAATATTATACTACAGCACAAGATGTTTTCACTCATGAAACAGAAAAATTAGAATTTAATGGTGCTGTTAGTGGTGCTGTTTGTGGAGAACCATGTGGTAATAAGGGTATTTGGTATAAATATACATATTATACAAGAACTGTTAAAACCACTTATACTTGTCCTAAGGGTGGTACTCCTAATAGTAGTGGTATGTGTTACTATAAAGGTACGCCAAATACTAAATATACTTGTGCTTATGGTGGAGATCCTGATAGTAATCATAATTGTTCTTATAAAGCTACAACTAATTCTTCATATACTTGTCCTAAGGGTGGTAGCTCAGATAATAAAGGTAATTGTATATATAAAGCAACTACTAAGACAGATAAAGTTTGTACACAAGGTGGAGATCTAAATGGTCAAACATGTAAAATTATAATTGATGGTACACCAAAGACTAGTTATATTTGTCCTAATGGTGGAGATCTAAATGGTACAAAATGTGTATTAACGGCTACGGCTGTTATAAAAACTGAATATGTTTGTCCTAAAGGTTATGAACCAAATGGTAAGAAATGTGTTTATACATATGATGCAACTATAGTAGTTGGAAAAGGAAATTATATTTGTCCTAAGGGTGGAGATTTAAGTGGTACAAAATGTGTAATAACTAAAGATGCTACTTATACACCTGGAGCTACAACTTACACTTGTCCTGATGGTTATACACTAAATGGTAAACAATGTATTCATACTATAAGTGCTACGGCAACAGATATTTATGATTACGTTTGTCCTGATGGTTATGAAACTGAAGGTAGTGGAGAAAATACTAAATGTTATGTTGTTTCTACTGTAAATAAATATTATTGTGAAGATACTAGCGCAACTTTAAATGGTACTAAATGTATTAGTACTATTAAAGGAAGTATTAGTCATTATACTTGTCCTAGTGATTATAGTGTAAATGGTGATAAATGTATTAAACAATCTATTATTACTATAGATGCAATTGAAAATGTTGAGCAAACTACTTCTTATAAATATACTTGGAGTAAGAGTTCTTACTTAGAAGGTTGGATATTTACTGGTAAGACTAAAGTAGTTACTGAGAACTATGTTGCTGGACAAAAATAATAAATTAAAAAGTTCTGATATATAATATCAGGCTTTTTTATGCTTTTTAAGCTATTTAGAAGGTTTTTATTTCAGATGAATATTTAGTCATGTTTTTATTAAATGTTCTTTATTTGGCTTAAAAACATATAAAAAAGGAATAATATCTATTCCTTTTTATTAATTTCTTAATTTAGCATTAATTTCTGATTCAACAGTACTAATTATTTTATTAAATATTTCCATTACTTCATCATCTAGTAAAGTTTTAGTGTTATCTTTAAAAGTTAATTTATAAGCTATAGATTTCTTACCTTCTTCAATATTATTATATAAATCAAAGACAGTTACATTATCTAATAAACGACCACCTGTTTTTTTAATAATTGATTTAATAGTATCACTTTCTACATTATTATCTACAACAAAGGCGACGTCTTTAACTATTTCTGGATATTTAGATGCTTCTTTAAATTTTATTGGTTTAATAGACTTATTATATAATTTAGTTAAAGATATTTCAGCAACATATATTTCATCTTTTTTATAGCTTGGATGAAGACGACCTATTATACCAATTTCATCTTTATCTAATATAATTTGAGCACTAATACCAGGATGTAAATTAGTAACATTGTTAATTGCTTTAAAAGTATATCTATTTTTAAAACCTAAGTAATCTAATAAGTTTTCTACTATACCTTTAATTGTATAGAAATCACATTTTATTATATTATGTTGCCATTCATTTGTAAGGTAGTTACCTTTCATTAAAATAGCTATTTTACTATCTTCATTATAATTAATATCATAGGTTTTAGCTATTTCATATAATAAAATATCCTTTATTTGACGAGCTTTATTATATTCGTAAACATTAACTAATGATGGAATTATAGAAGTACGAATAACTGATTTATCACTGCTCATTGGATTTGGTAAAACAATGGCTTTTTTATTTTCATAGTTAAAAAGACTACTCATTTCTGGACTAATTAATGTATATGTTTTAGTTTCATTTAGTCCTAAAGTTCTTAAACGTTTGGAAACAGCTTTTCGCATTGCTACATCGCCGACATATATACCTCGTCTAGTAGGAATTGATGGTAATGTCGACTGTAAGTTTTCGTATCCATATAGTCGACCAATTTCTTCAGCAATATCGTTAACATTTGGATCAATATCTAAACGACGATGAGGAATTGTAACTGTAAAAATATTCTTTTCTAATTTGTAAGTAAAACCTAAACGATTAAGTTCAGTTTCAACATCTTTATCAGTTAAATCTAAACCTAATAAGGTACTGATTTCGGCTGTTTTAAAGCTAACTATTTTGGTGGTTTTATCTATTTTATCGTGAATTAATTTGCCTTTTAAAACAGTTGCATTAGCATACTTTTCTAAAAGGTAACAAGCTCTATCTAAAGCAGCATCAGTGTATTCAAAAGATAAACCTTTGCCATAACGAATAGATGCTTCACTTTTTAAATCTAAACGATTTGAAGTATATCTAATACTTACAGCATCAAAAATAGCGCTTTCAATTAAGATTTCTTTTGTGTTATCATCAACATCAGTATTTTCTCCACCCATAACTCCAGCAATACATACTGGTTTTTTACCATCTGTAATAACAATATCTGTATCTTTTAATGTTCTTGTTTGACCATCTAAGGTAATTATTGTTTCATCTTTTTCGGCTGTTCTAACTAAAATGTTATTACCTAATTTGTTTTTATCAAAGAAATGAAGAGGTTGACCATATTCTAACATTACATAGTTAGAAATATCGACAACATTATTTATTGGTCTCATACCAGCACTAATAAGTCTTTTTTTAATAAAATCAGGTGATTCTTTTATTTCAATATTTTTAACCATTTTAGCTGTATAATATGGGCATTTTTCGGTAGCAACTTTTAAGGTAGCATATTGATTAATGTCATCAGAACATTCTTTATAATCAGCTGGTGGTAAATTAACCTTTTTATTTAAAATACAAGCTATTTCATAGGCAAAGCCAATGTGGTAATAACAATCGTTGTTACGATGCTTATGGACGTCTAATTCATATAAAGTATCATCGGTACCTAGGTAAATATTTGCATCTGTACCAGGTTGTAAATCAGTATCTAAAACGGCAATTCCTTTAGCATAGGTTTCATCATTTTTTTCTTCTAAGCCTAATTCAAATAGAGCACATATCATTCCATTTGATTCTTGCCCACGTATTGTACCAGCTTTGATTTCAAAATCACCTGGTAGAATACATCCTGGTAAAGCAACTAGTACTTTTATTCCTTCTTTAACATTAGAAGCACCACATACAATTTGGATTGTCTTTTGTCCAACATCAACTTGGCAAACATTTAGATGATCACTATCAGGATGAGGAGTACAAGAAATAACTTTACCTATTACAAGGTTTTCAATACGACTATCTACAACTTTTTCAACATTAACCCCTGCTTTAGTTATTTTAACTGCTAAATCATGTAAATTTTCATCTTTAATATCTACATAGTCTTTAACCCAATTTAAACTTATCATAATTACACATCCTTTCTATCAAAGGTTTTTGATTCTCTTAAGTCAGTTTGATAGAATGTTCTAATATCGTTGATTCCATATTTTAGCATGGCAAGTCTTTCTGCCCCAAAACCAAAGGCAAATCCAGACCAAACAGCAGGGTCATATCCACAATTTCTTAAAACATTAGGATGAACCATTCCTGCCCCACTAACGGTTATCCAGCCAGTATTTTTACATAAAGAGCATCCTTTTCCTTTACAAACAAAGCAAGAAATATCAGTTTCAACGGAAGGTTCAGTAAATTGATAGTAACTTGGTCTAAATCTTGTTTCACAATCTTCACCAAATAATTTTTTTGCAATAACATCAAAGGTGCCTTTTAAGTCAGATAAGCGGATATTTTTATCAACAAGTAAGCCTTCTATTTGCATAAATTGATGTGAATGGGTAGCATCATCAGCATCACGACGATAGGTTTTACCAGGGCAAATCATACGAACTGGTGTGTTTCCCCCAGCTTTAAGCATTGTTCTTATTTGAACTGGAGATGTTTGACTTCGTAAAAGGATTGTTTCATCTTCAATATAAAAGGTATCTTGAGCATCACGAGCAGGATGACCTTTGGGAATATTTAGTAATTCAAAATTATATTTATCTTCTTCTACTTCAGGGCCATCAACGACATCATAACCCATTGACATAAAGACTTCTTCAACTTCTTCTATAATTTTTTCTAAAATATTAGGTGCTCCAATAGGAATATTAGTAGCTGGTAATGTAACATCTATTTGTTCACTAGCTAATTTTTGATTAAGTTCTTCTTCAGTGTATTTTTTTACATAAGCATCAATTTTAGAAGTCAATTCTTGCTTTAAATCGTTTAATAATTTACCAAAATCTTTTTTTTCTTCAGGTTTTAAGTCTCTCATATAGATAGTTAATTCGTTTACAGGACCTTTTTTACCTAAATATTTGACTTTTAGTTCATTAACTTCTTTTAAATTAGTGGTTTTAGCTAGTTCACTTTCAAATTCTTGTTTTAATGTTTCAATTTTCTCTTTCATATTTATATCCTCCAATAAAAAAAATCTAAAACTAAGGGACGAAATATCTTCCGCGGTACCACCCTAATTCTAGAATTCTAGCTCTTTATATAGATATAACGCATCTATGTGCGGGTCGAACTCCAACGATGAATTTCATTATATTATTTATCTTTAAATGCTTTCAGCCGATGGCATTTAATCTCTTTAATAAAGAACTTAATATAATTACTTGTTCGTCTTCAACGTTTTTCTGCTCATTATTGTATCACATTAAAAATTTTTAAGCAATTAAAATTACGTATTTTTTCTTTTATTTTTTATTAAAATCGACAATTATATTATAGATATTAATAATTCTATCTTTATCTTCGGCAGAATAGTTAAGCAACACTTTGTCTATTTGTTCTCTTTCTTTTAAAGTTGTATTTTTTAATAGTTTTTCAAAGGCTACAATGGCATTTTCAATAGAAGTTCTATCGCTTACACGATATAATGACTTTTCTTGCATAATGCCGTAGTAAGCTTCCTTTTTTAAGAAAGCATTAATACTCTCTTTTAATTGACGATAGATCTTAGGATTTTTATATTCTTCATTAATCATAATGGCATAGGTTAAATTGTTAATGACATTGTTTTTACTATGAATCTGAGGTGAATAAAGATTTTTTAATTTAGCATAATGCATAATAACTTTTTCAGTTTTAAGGGCTTTGATTTTGTCATATTCTATTTTTCGTTTGTTTTGCGTAGAATTTTTATATAAATAAACTATATATAATATTATTAAAAACCAAATAAAGCCTTTAATATCATTAGGATTTGGAACAACTGTTTGAACCTTAGATATAAAGTAGTTGTAAGTAAATAAGCTTAGAGCAATACTTAAAATACTTTCTAAAAGAAATGTTTGAGGGCTAACTTCTGAATCTTGATTAATTATATTAGTTATGTAAAAGTTTCTAATAAATATTTCAAATACAACAATTAAAAAGATATTGGTTTTAATTGAGGGGATTAGTGCAGATATAATAATAATATAAATTGATGGAATCAAGATGTGATTAATTTTGCGATTAGCATTTTTTTGAAAAAAGTTTAAAATAATGGTCAATGGAATGGTTAAAACAATTTGTAAAATCAAAGTCATTAAAGTCATAGTACATTCTCCTTATTGGTTGCTATACTACTATAAAATAGGGCAAAAGTCAAATAAAAAAGTAGGTATTAAACCTACTATATTTGTGATTTTAAAATTCTCGTTAAAATAATAATTAATTCAGGGTCTTTTACGCGATCAACATAAGTATCTGAACCATCAATTATTTCTTCAACTATAGCGACATTTGTTGGAATAATGTCTTTGTTTTCATCTACACCCATTACTAAGAAGTATTTAACTCCCCCATACATGGTTTCATTTAGTACGACATATTTTTCGTTGTTTTCTAAACTAATTATAGTATTAGTTTTTAAACTCATAATATCAGCTCCTAAAATTAATTTTCTTGATGAATTTGTTCAATATATTTATCTAGTTCGTTTGCTATTGCTTCGTTCTCATCTATATTATCACTTTTTTCATCATTTACATTAACTTTTTCATAAAGATTTGCAGTATTGTCATCTATATTGTCAACCTGATCAGGGGTTTCTAAGCTTTCAAAAGTATTGTCATCAACGATTATATCGGGATTTTGATTTGTTTCTTCATCAGTTTGAGGTTCTTCATCATAAACTGGAGGTTCTTCATCGTAAGTTTGAGGCTCGTCATTATATGATGGGATTTCTGCTTCAACAGGTGGAGTTTCTGGTTGCTCGATTGCATCTTCCGTTAAAACTCTAATCCCTCTTTTTAGTTCTTGAACATCATCTTCTTGAATCGTTGTTATTTTTGGCGACTCAGAAGTCAAATATTGATTATAGTCTTTACTTTCTATTTCTTTAGTTTCATCTATATAATTTAAATCAATACTATCAGTTAAGGTAATACCAAGTTGTTCTTCAAGTCTTTTGATTACGTCAATTGGTGTTTCTGGGAATTGACGACGATGTTTTAAATCTATAACAGTTTGGGCTAAGTCTTTAAGAACTTCTTTGTCGCGATTACGAGAACTAATATCAATTAATCCAGATTTTTTAGCTAATAAACGATCTCTAATTTTTTCAATTTCTTTTTGAGCATTTAAGATATTTTCGTTTAATTTTTCACAATCTACTTTAATAGTGTGTGAAGCTTCTTGAATATCTTCTGCTTCATCTCTACGGAAAGCAGCAGCTATTTTTTCAGCTTCAATTATATCGTCTCTTTTTTCATCTAATGACACTTTTAAGCTAGCTTTTAAACTAATATTACTATCTGGTGTTCCTTGATAAGCTTTTTCATATTCTAGTAAATCTGCTTGCATGATGTTAATCATTTCACTTAACTGTTGTTCTTTTTCTTTATAATTAAATTGTTGATCTTGATCAACTACACTAACTTTTGCTTGTAACTCTTCATATTCATTTTGCCATTTTTTAATACGGGTTTCTAAAAAGCTAATTCTAGTTTTTTCAGGAGTATTAGCTTCTAAAATATTATAAGTTTTTTTATCAATTTCACTAGCAAAAGCATCGCGAGCTTGAGTTGCTTTCAATAGTTCTTCTTCAAGTTTATTATCATCTGGGGCATTTATATATGGTTGACGTATAACAATATTAATTAAGTCTACTAGATATGGTTTTGCATTAATAGGGTCAGCATCACTATTTATTATATCTTTTATTTTTGTTTCGATATATTTAGGATCTTTACGAATTTCTTCAAGACGATTATTAATTTTTTCAACTTGTTCTTCTAATTCAGCAATTCGTTTATTATTTTTTTCTTTTTTAGTTTTATCAATATAGTTTTCTTTATTGCCTAAGTTTGTTTGTGTTTCGGTTAATAATTTTCTCTTTTTATCTATTTTATCTTCTAATTTATTTATTTCATCAGTTAAGGCAATTATGTCATTTTGAATTTTTTCGTAATCCTGACTTTTTTCGCTTAATTCATCTATTAGAGATTCTTTTTTATTTATTGTATCATTAATCAAATCATTATATCTATTAATGGTGTCTGGATCAGTTACAGAGCTTATACGATCTTGCATGCTAAAAATGTATTTTTCGTAGCTTTCCTGGGTTTCACGAAGTAAGCTTGTACTTTCATAGGCTTTTTTCTCTTCAGCTTTTAATTCGTTTAATTCTTTATTTTTTTCTTTTAAAGATGTCGTTAAAGTCTGTAATTGTTTTTTGGTGATAATTTCAATGTTGCGATCAGCCATTTCAGCACTACTATCATAACTTTCCTCATCTGAAATAGATTTAATATCATTAATTTCCTGTTGAAAGTCTTCTAATTGTTTAGTAATTTCCAGTTCTTCAACACGTAAAGATGGGCCATCACTTTTCAAGCGGCACATTTTAACTAATACATCTAAATTCCATAACACCTTCAATTTATTGTCCATATATATACACCCTTTTATTCTAGTCTAAGAATATCATACCATAAAGATAATTTATTTTCAATAAAACTCTTTTTTAATAATAAAAAATTATTAAAATAAATATATATTTACTATATGCGAGGTGGCTTATGAATACTTTTCCACCAAATATAGACCCTAAAATTTCCACTTTAAGTGCCGTTGTTATTGGTTTTGCATTAATAGATAATTTCACAGCTGCCGAGCAAAACGCCATAGGTAACTGGTTTATTACCATCGGGCAAATTCTTGAAAATAACTCTGCTTTTCAAGGAGTTATTGAAAATAGAATTCAAGGAAGTACGATTAATATCAATAGCAAAAAGTATAAGGAAACAGGTGACCCATACATGGATAATGAAGCATGGGTTGAGTCACCCTCTGATAAGCAGTATAATGATTTGAAAAAAACTATTGATATTATGAAAAAGGAAATAGATAATTTAAAAAAGAATTAAAGCATAAAAAAAGAACTAAACTAGTTCTAATTTTGTAGTTAGAGCATCGTCTCCAACTCTTTCTTTTAATTTAATAATTCTAGTATATCCACCATTTCTAGTTTCATATTTTTTAGCTAATTCATTAAATAGTTTATTAACAACTACTTGATCATTATTTAAGAATGCAAGAGCTTTTCTTCTGCAAACTAGAGTTCCTCTTTTAGCATATGTTATCATTTTATCAACAAATTTTCTAACTTCTTTAGCTCTAGCTTCCGTAGTTATAACTGATTCATTAAGAATAACATCTTTTGTTAAACTAGCTAAAATACTTCTACGTATTGCTTTTTCTCTATTTAATCTTCTGTATTTTGCCATAAGTATTTTACCTCCTATTTATTTTAATCGCGGAACTTAAGTCCCATTTCTTTTACTTTATCAATAACTTCTTTTAATGATTTTTTACCTAAATTACGTATTTTTGTAACTTCTACTTCTTTTTTAGAAATCAAATCTTGAACAGTATTTATACCGGCTCTTTTTAAGCAGTTGTACGCACGAACTGAGAATTCAATTTCTTCAATTGGAGTTTCTAATGTCTTAGTGATTGTGTCTACCTTTTTTTCAGCCATTAAACCTGATACGTCACTGATAGCATTTAAATCTGTTACAATATTAAAATGCTCAATAAGGATTCTTGCAGATAAAGCCATAGCTTCTTCTGGAGTAATTGATCCGTTAGTATAAACATTTATTATTAGTTTATCAAAGTTCTCATTTTGACCAACACGAGCACTTTCAACTTCGTAACTAACTCTTTCGATTGGTGAATAAAGTGAATCAATAGCAATAACGCCGGCTTTATTTTCACCAAGTAATTTTTGATTAGCTTTGGCATCAACGTATCCACGACCATTGCTAACGGTCATTTCCATATCTAGTTTGCCGCCTTTGACTAAGTTAGCAATTACTAAATCAGGGTTAACTATTTCAATATCAGCATCTTTGTCAATATCTCCAGCCGTAACTGTGCCTTCTTTATCAGCATATAGTCTAATTATTTTATCTTCATCAGAATGATTTTTAATAACAACGCTTTTTAAAGCAAGAACAATGGCTGTAACATCTTCAACAACGCCATCTATTTTTTGGAATTCATGCATTACTCCTTCAATTTTAACAGATGTAATTGCACTTCCTGGTAAAGAAGATAGCATAACTCTTCTTAATGCGTTTCCAATAGTTGTACCAAAACCTCTTTCAAGTGGTTCTAGTTCAAATTTTCCATAGTGATTACTTTCTATATATTCAGTAATTTTGTATTCTGGTTTTTCAAATCTTAACATATCCCTAAGTTCCCTTCTTTCACTAAATTAATTTCTTGGACGTTTTGGTGGACGACATCCGTTATGTGGAACTGGAGTAACGTCAATAATAGATGTAATTTCTAATCCAGCAGTTTGTAATGAACGAATTGCATTCTCACGTCCTGCTCCTAAACCTTTAACATATACTTCTACTTTTTTTACTCCGTTATCAATAGCAGCTTTAGCAGCAGCTTCTGCACTCATTCCAGCTGCAAATGGAGTTTTCTTTTTGCTTCCTTTATATCCAATAGTACCAGCAGAAGCCCAACTTATTACATTACCATCTTTATCAGTTATAGTTACGACAGTGTTGTTATATGTTGAATGAATATGAGCTTGTGCTTCAGGAATATTCTTTTTAACTTTTCTTTTTCTTCTATTGTAAGCCATAATTATTTAACCTCCTATTTATTATTTAGTAGCTTTCTTCTTATTAGCAACTACTTTACCTTTACCTTTTCTAGTACGAGCATTTCTTGAAGTTCTTTGACCATGTACGGGAAGACCTTTTTTATGTCTTGTTCCTTGGTAACTATTAATTTCCATTTTATTTTTAATATTCATTTGAACTTCACGACGAAGATCTCCTTCTACCATTTGTTTATCAACTTCTTTACGTAGAGCAGTAATTTCGTCTTCTGTTAAATCTTTAATTTTTTTATCTCTTGCTACTTTTGCAGCATCACAAATTTGGTTAGCTAAACTTCTACCTATACCATAAATAGCAGTTAATCCTATACAAGTATGTTTTTCACCTGGTAATTCAATATTTTTAATACGTGCCATAATTTACCTCCTATTAACCTTGTTTTTGTTTGTGTTTTGGATTTTCACAAATAACCATTATTTTCCCTTTTCTTCTTATAATTTTGCATTTTGCACAAATTTTTTTTACTGATGGTCTAACTTTCATAATTGTACCTCCATTTATTTTTTATTCCATATTATACGCCCACGTGTTACATCATAAGGCGACAACTCAATAGTTACTGTATCACCTGGTAAGATACGAATCATATTAACGCGCATTTTACCAGAAACGTAGGCCTCTACAGTATGTCCATTAGGTAATTCAACGATTGGAGTTCCTCCTTTTAGGATTTCTACAACCTTACCTTCTACTTCTATTTTTTCTTCTTTAGCCATTTTATATCTCCTATATTTATTTACCCTAAAGTTTGGGGTGAGAGTGTTGATAACATATTAGTTATTAACATTCTCACTTTCTAATATTTGTTCAATTAGTTGATAGCTATTTTCTGAACCATTAGTAGTATCAACAATTTCTAATTTACCCTTTTCCTTATAATAGTCAATTAAAGGGTTAGTAACGTTTAAATATGTATTAAAACGTACTTTAAATGTTTCTTCATTGTCGTCAGCTCTTTGATTTAAAGGACCTTGACATTTATCACAAATACCATCCTTTTTGGGTTTCGTTTCTTGAAAATATTTATTGTAAGTTGCTCCGCAATCACTACAAACTAGGCGTCCAAGAGCTCTTTTCATAGCTGTTTCTTCATCAATTGATAAATATATTGCCATGTAATCAGTTATGGCAAGCTCATTAAAAATTTCATTTAATGTTTCAGCTTGATTTAGATTTCTTGGATAACCATCTAAAATAAATTTTTGATTTTTGATAGTCGCTAATTTGTTTTTTAATAGTTTAGTGATTATTTCGTCGCTAACTAATTCGCCTTTTGAAATTATATCATTTATTTCATTTCCAAATTCAGTTCCCTTTTTAATCTCTGCTCTTAATAAATCCCCTGTTGACAAATGAATGTAACCTTTGCGTTCTTCTAATAACGCACTAACAGTTCCTTTACCAGCAGCAGGTGGAGCAATAAAAATTATATTCATATACAATTTACCTTCTTATTCCTGCCCTATGACTACGGCTTATTAAACTACTTTCTAGTTGTTTGTAAGTTTCTATTGCAACTCCAACAACTATTAATAATCCGGTTCCACCAATTGTTACAGTACTAGATAATCCTGAAAAATTAGAAAAGATAATTGGTAATCCAGCAATAACAATTAAAAATATAGAACCAACGATTGTTAATCTGCTTAAAACTTTACTGACATAATCAATAGTATCATTTCCAGGTCTTACTCCAGGAATATATGCACCACTTTTACTTAAATTTTTGGCCATTTCTTCAGGATTCATTTGTAAGAATGTGTAGAAATACCCAAATAAGAAAATTAATAAAATATATATAATGAAACCTGTTAATGTTGTATTAACAATATAATTATTAACAAAATTAATAGCTTTTTCATTTTTTATTAAATTAACAATAGTTACGGGAATAGTAAGTAATGTTGATGCAAAAATTACGGGTAAAACACCTGCAGAATTAATTTTTACTGGAAGGAAGTTTTGATGTTTACCATACGCACTATTTGTTCTATTAGCATATTGGATAGGAATTCTTCTTTCAGCAAGTTGAATCCATACCATACCAACAATAATTAATAGATAAATAATTACAAAAGATGCGAATAAAAGTGCACCAACAACATTATTAAATGTTCCAGATAAAACTAATTCACGGAATGCAGTAACAAAGATGCCTGGCATTGATTGCAAGATACCTGCCATAATATATAATGAAACACCATTGCCTATTCCTCGTTTAGTTATTTGATCTCCTAACCATAGTAATAAACATGTTCCAGCTGTTAAAACAACGGTTGTTTTTAAAATAGTTAGTACATCATGTGATCCAGAATAAACAATTGTAAAAATATAACCTTGAACAAAAGCAAATAAGACACCTAGATATCTAGTTATTTTATTTATTTTTTGTTTACCAGTATATCCTTGTTCTTTTAATTCTTTAAAATATGGAATAATATCCATTTGTAATAATTGTGTAATAATTTGGGCTGTGATATATGGGGTTACACCTAAGGCAAAGATAGAAAATGATTTAAGTCCACCACCTGTCATTAGGTTAAATATTTCTAAGAACCCCAATTCTTCATATACAGTACCAGCCCAAGGAACCGTAATAGTACTTCCGAAGCAGAATATAGCTAAACAAAATAATGTAAAATATATTCTTCTTCTTAAATCTTTATTTGAACGGTTAAAGAGTTGTTTTAGATTTGAAAACATCTAAATCACCTCAGCTTTTCCGCCAGCACTTTCAATTTTTGTAACGGCTGAACTTGAGAAACGATTAGCTTTAATCGTTAATTTCTTTTCTAGTTCACCATTGCCTAAGACTTTTACGCCACAAAGTTGTTTTTTGATAATACCCTTTTCTTTTAATAATTCAGGAGTTACAACGTCTCCGTCATTAAAGAATTTATTTAAATCACTTAAATTAATTGTTGCATATTCTACTCTAAATCTGGCATTATTAAAGCCACGTTTTGGAATTCTTCTATATAATGGAGTTTGTCCACCTTGGAACCAAGCAGAAATGCTTGCTCCAGAACGAGACTTTTGTCCCTTTTGACCTCTAGTAGAAGTTTTACCCATTCCACTACCAGGTCCACGACCAACTCTTTTTCTTACTTTTGCTTCAGGAGAAGCCACTAACTCATTTAATTTCATATTATAGCTCCTCTACTTTCTTACCTCTTAATGCTGCAACTTGTTCAGGTGTTTTTTGCATTTTAAGAGCTTCTAATGTAGCTTTTGCAACGTTAATTTTGGTATTTGATCCAAGTGATTTTGAAACTATGTCACGAACGCCAGCAAGTTCTAGAACGTCTCTTGCTGATCCACCAGCAATAACTCCTGTACCTTCGGTAGCTGGTTTAATTAAAACTTGCGCACGACCAACTTTTCCAATAGCTTCATGTGGGATTGTTCTATTATCAATTAAAGAAACTTTTGTTACGTTTTTATTTGCTGCTTGAATGGCTTTTTTAATAGCTTCAGGGACTTCATTAGCTTTGCCAGTTCCAATACCAACTAAGCCTTTTCTATTTCCTACAACAACTGTTGCAGAGAATCTAAAATGACGTCCTCCTTTGGTAACTTTTGTTACACGTCCGATAGAAACTACTTTTTCTTCAAGCAAATTTTTCTTAGAGTCCATTTTTGTTTTTGGCATAATCTGTACCTCCCTCTTAGAATTCTAGTCCATTTTCACGTGCAGCTTCTGCTAAAGCTTGAACACGTCCGTGGTAAAGGTATCCACCTCTATCGAAAACTACTTTTGTTATCTTTAATTTTTTAGCTTTTTCAGCAATGTCTTTGCCAACTACTTTGGCACCTTCAACATTTCCACCATTTTTAATTTTTAATTCGACAGATGAAGAGCTAGCTAGAGTAACGCCCTTAACATCATCGATAATTTGCGCAAAGATTTGTGTATTTGATCTAAATACGTTTAATCTTGGACATTCAGCTGTTCCGCTTATCTTGTTACGAATACGAGCATGTCTTTTTTTACGCATATCATTTCTTGATTCTTTAACTATCATAATATCTCGACTCCTTACCCTTATTTAGCTGCTTTCTTACCTTCTTTACGACGAACATATTCACCTTTGTAACGGATACCTTTACCTTTATATGGTTCAGGTTCTCTTACACTACGAATATTAGCCGCAAATTCGGCAACTCTTTGCTTATCAATACCAGAAATAGTAATTTCAGTATTGCTTGTTTGTTCTGCCTTTAAGCCAGCAGGAACATCGATTACTACTGGATGAGAATATCCAGCATTTATACTAATTTTATTGCCTTGAACTTGGAATCTATATCCAACTCCAATAGCTTCTAGTTCTTTAGTATAACCTTCTTTAACACCTTTAATCATATTATTGATTAAAGCATTAGTAGTACCATGCAATTGTTTTGTTGCTTTGGCATCATTTGGTCTTTTTGTAATAATTTTGCCTTCAACTTCTTCAACAGTTATAATGTTGCTTTTTTCATAACTTAATTCTCCCTTAGGACCTTTAACAGTTACAGTATTATTGTCAACAGTAACAGTAACTCCATCAGGAATCACTAATTCTCTTTTTCCTATTCTACTCATAACTTAATTTCCTTACCAAATATAGGCAAGTACTTCTCCTCCTAGACCAGCTTCACGAGCTTCTTTGTCAGTCATTAATCCTTTTGAAGTTGAAATGATGGCAATTCCTAAACCGTTAAGTACACGAGGAATTTCATCACGTTTGGCATAGACACGTAAACCAGATTTTGATATTCTCTTTAATCCTGTAATAACTCTTTCTTTTTTGTTTCCGTATTTAAGTGTTATAGTTAACTTATCTCCTTTATCATTTTTTTCATAATTAAAATCAGAAATGTAACCTTCACGCTTTAGAATTTCAGCAATTCCTAATGTCATTTTTGAACCTAAAACTTCAACATTTTCATATCTCATTTGATTTGCATTACGTATTCTTGTAAGCATATCAGCTATTATATCTCCTACCATAGTCTAAATTCCTCCTTTCTACCAACTTGATTTCTTAACGCCAGGGATTTGACCATTATTTGCCATTTCCCTAAAACAAATACGACATAATTTATATTTGCGTAGAACTCCATGAGGACGTCCACATCTTTCGCAACGAGTATAAGCTCTTGATTTAAATTTTGCAGGTCTTTGTTGTTTGATTTTTAAACTAGTCTTTGCCATAAATATTTTCCTCCTCTATCTACTTTCTAAATGGCATTCCAAACGCACTTAATAGTTCGAATGCTTCGTCATTTGATTTTGCAGTTGTAACGAATACAATGTCCATACCTCTTATTTTAAGTACTTGATCATATTCTACTTCAGGGAATATAATTTGCTCTTTAATTCCTAAAGTGTAGTTTCCTTTACCATCAAAAGCAGTTTTAGAAACTCCTCTAAAATCTCTTACACGTGGTAGAGCAACTTTAATTAATTTTTCCATGAAATTATACATATTTTCGCCACGTAATGTAACTTTGGCTCCAATTACTTGGCCTTCTCTTATTTTAAAGCCAGCTATTGATTTACGAGCCTTTGTTACAACAGGTTTTTGTCCAGCTAAAACTTCTAAGTCTTTAACTGCTGCTTCAATGAATTTTGAATCATGTGAAGCTTCGCCAACTCCCATATTAATAACTATTTTTTCAATTTTTGGTACTTGCATAACTGAAGAATAGTTAAACTTTTTCATTAGAGAGTCTACGATTTGTTCATTATATAACTTTTTAAATGTACTCATATCTTCACCCACTAACTAGCTTTCTTTTCTTTTGCTTTTGTTGTTTTATTTGTTTTAGTTGTTGCTTTAGTTGTTGTTTTTGTTGTTTTTGTTGCAGTTTTTGTTGTTTTGGCAGCTTTAGCTTCTGTAGTTTCTTTTACTTCTTTAGAAGCTTTAGCTTTTTTGGCGTCAGCTTTTTTAGAAGCTTCTACGACCTTAACGTTAGATACGTGAATAGGTGCTTCAACTTCGACAATAGAACCAACTTCATTCATACGATTTGGTTTAACATGTTTTTTAACTATATTTATTCCTTCAACTACTACTTTATTATCTTTTTTAAGAGTTTTTAGGATTCTTCCTTCTTTGCCTTTATCTTTACCAGCAAGAATTTTTACATTATCTCCAACTTTTACTTTCATATTAATAGAACCTCCTATAATACTTCAGGTGCAAGTGAAACAATTTTCATGAAGTCTTTTTCACGAAGTTCACGAGCAACAGGTCCCAAAACTCTTGTACCAATTGGACTCTTGTCTTCTCTAATTAAAACACATGCATTGTCATCAAATTTAATGTATGAACCATCAGATCTTCTAACACCTTCAACTGTTCTTACGATAACAGCTTTAACAACTTTTCCTTTTGCAACATTACTATTTGGAATAGCTTTTTTAACTGTTCCAACAACGATATCACCAATGTTACCGCTTTTAACTTTACTTCCGCCTACTACTCTTATTACTAGTAACTCACGAGCGCCAGAGTTATCAGCAACTTTAAGTCTTGTTTCTTGCATTACCATAATGATACCTCCTATAGAATTACAGCCTCAACTAGTACTTCGTCAAGTTCATATCTCTTAGTTTTTGATAATGGTCTTGTACTAGTTATTCTAACTGTATCTCCTTCTTTAGCTTTATTTAATTCATCATGAGCTGTATATTTTTTAGAATATTTAACTCTTTTTCCATAAAGTGGATGCTTTTTATATGTTTCAACTAAAACAGTAATAGTTTTATCGTTTTTAGCACTTACAACTTTACCGATTAATGATGTTCTTTTAGTTTCTTCCATTATTTTTCGCCTCCATTTTCTCTTTCTTTAAGAATTGTTTGCATTCTTGCAACATTTTTTCTTAATTCACGAATCCTAGATGGTTTTTCCAATGAACCAGTTGATTGTTTTAGTCTAAGATCAAATAATTCTTTTTTAGCTTCTTTAACTTTTGATATAAGTTCTTCATCTGATAAAGCTCTTAGTTCTTTAACTACTTCATTAACCTTCATTAGATTCACCGCCTTTAACATCTTTTTTTACTATTTTGCAAGTAATAGGAAGTTTGTGTGATGCAAGTCTTAAAGCTTCTCTTGCGATTTCTTCAGTTACTCCACCAACTTCAAACATTATTTTTCCCTTTTTAACAACAGCTACCCATTGTTCAACGTTTCCTTTACCTTTACCTTGACGAACACCAAGAGGTTTCTTAGTAAGAGGTAGGTGTGGGAAGATGTTAATCCAAACTTGACCACCACGTTTCATAAAACGAGTCATAGCAATACGTGCTGCTTCGATTTGTTGTGCAGTAATGTATGTGCCTTCTGTAGCCATAAGACCATATTCACCAAATGATAATTCAGTATTTCCTTTAGCATGGCCTTCGTATGATAAACGATGTTGTTTACGATACTTAGTTCTTTTTGGCATCAACATTTTTAACATCTCCCTTCGTTACTTTTTTAGCAGGAAGAATTTCACCTTTGTAAATCCATACTTTTACACCAATTTTTCCATATGTTGTGTTAGCTTCAGCTATAGCATAATCAATGTCGGCTCTGATAGTATGTAGTGGAACTGTACCTTCAGTATATCCTTCAGTACGAGCCATTTCTGCACCACCTAATCTTCCAGAAACAGAAGTTTTAATACCTTTGGCTCCAGCCTTCATAGTATTTCTAATAGCTCTTTTTTGAGCACTTCTAAATGGAGCTCTTGCTTCGATTTGATCAGCTATTTGTTCAGCAACTAGTTTAGCATTTAAATCTGGATTTTTTACTTCAATAATTGATACATAAATATCTTCTGCTACTAATTTTTTTAATTCATTTCTTAATTTTTCGATGTCTTCACCACCGTGTCCGATAATTACACCAGGCTTAGCAGTATAGATTTTAACATCGGTTCTTTTTGCTGTTCTTTCAATTACAACATCGGCAACAGCAGCATCTTTCATTTTGCTAGTTAAATATTTACGGATTTTGTCATCTTTGTTAATAAGTGTTCCAAAATCTTTTTTATTAGCAAACCAACTAGCTTTCCATTCTTTATTAATGCCAACTCTTAAACCGATTGGATTAACTTTTTGTCCCATACTATTTTGCCTCCTTATTATCAGATACTTTTACGGTAATATGACTTGTTCTTTTATCTCTTCTATCAACTTTAGTTCTTGAACCAAATTTGATTCTTTTTAATACTTGACCTGGATTAATATAGCATTCAGAGATAACAAGTTCAGATTCATTAGCGCCAAAATTATTTGTAGCATTTGCAACTGCAGAATTTAAAACTTTAAGAATTAATCTGCTTGCTTTAGTATTAGTATTTTCTAAAATACCTTGTGCAGTTTGAACATCTTTTCCTCTTATTAAATCAAGAGTCATTCTTGCTTTACGAGGAGCAATCATTGCACCTTTATGTATTGCGTATGTTTCCATTACTTATTCTCTCCTTCCTACTTTTGTCCAGCATGTCCGCCAAATTTACGAGTTAAAGCAAATTCACCTAGCTTATGTCCAACCATATCTTCAGTAATATAAACTGGGATAAATTCTTTTCCATTATGAACAGCTATTGTATGTCCAATGAAATCAGGATAAATAGTTGAACGACGTGACCAAGTTTTGATTACTTCTTTTTTGTTATTTTTATTTAATTCTTGAACCTTTTTTAATAATCTTTCAAATACATAAGGTCCTTTTTTTAAACTTCTTGCCATTATTTATTCCTCCTATTTCTTCTTACGACTAACAATTAGCTTGCTAGATTTCTTTTTGCTACTACGAGTTTTAACACCCATAGCTTTTTTACCCCAAGGGGTCATTGGTGATTTACGTCCTACTGGAGTACGTCCTTCACCACCACCATGTGGGTGATCATTAGGGTTCATTACTGAACCACGGTTTGTAGGCTTAACTCCTAAATAACGAGTACGTCCTGCTTTGCCCCAATTTATTAATTCATAATCTTCATTGCCAACAACACCAATTGTTGCTAAACATGAGCCTAAAATTTTTCTTGTTTCGCCAGATTGTAATCTAACTAAAACATATTTATCTTCACGTCCTAAAATTTGAGCACTTGTACCAGCTGAGCGGCAAAGAGAAGCGCCTGCTTTAGGTTGTACTTCAATACAATGAACTGTTGTACCAACGGGAATGTTAGCCAAAGGTAGAGCATTACCAACTTTGATATCGGCATCAGGACCATTTTCAATTATTGAACCAACAGTTAAATCTTTTGGTGCAATAATATATCTTTTTTCACCATCTTTGTAATTGATTAATGCAATATTAGCGTTACGATTTGGATCATATTCAATTGTAGCAACTTTACCAGTAACACCTACTTTATCTCTTTTAAAATCGATAATTCTGTATTTTTGTTTAGCTCCTCCACCAATGTGGCGAACAGTCATTTTTCCTTGATTATTTCTACCACCTGATTTGGTTTTAGATACAACTAATGATTTTTGAGGAGTTGAAGTAGTAATTTCAGTATTTGCTAAAGTAGTCATTCCACGACGGCCATTAGTAGTTGGGTTATAATTTTTAATTGCCATAATTCTTCTCTCCTCCTATAATTCTATTTTCTCGCCATCAGCTAAAGTGATGTACGCTTTCTTATAAGCTTTAGTTTGTCCTGTATATCTTCCAACTCTTTTAGCTTTAGATTTAGTATTTAATGTATTAATTTTAACTACATGAACACCAAAAGCTTCTTCAATAGCTTTTTTAATTTGGATTTTATTTGCATCGCTTGCAACTTTGAAAGCATATACATTAGATTCTGCTAGAATAGCAGCTTTTTCTGTAATGACAGGTGCAATAATAACATCAGTAAAATCTTTCATTATTTAAGTCCCCCTTCAATTACTTTAATAGCAGCCTCATCAACAACTAAAATATCAGCATTGACTAAATCATAGCAGTTAATTTCTTCTGCGTTTATATTGTAGGCATATCCTAAATTTCTACTTGCCATATATAAATTTTCATTATCCTCACCAGTAACAAATAAAACTTTACCAGTTAGGTTTAATGTTGCCATTATACTTTTAATTTCTTTAGTTTTTAAAGTGGTTAATTTGATATCATCAATAACAACCAATTCTTTATCTTGAAATTTATGAGATAAAGCACTTTTTAAAGCTAAAGCTCTTTCTTTTTTATTAATTTGGAAGGTGTAGTCTCTTGGTGTAACTCCACCAGCGATTCCACCACCACGCCATTGAGTAGCTCTAATAGAACCTTGGCGAGCTCTACCAGTACCTTTTTGTCTCCATGGCTTTTTGCCGCCACCTGAAACTTCTGAACGAGTTTTAGTTTTAGCAGTTCCTTGTCTTGTTGCAGCTAATTGTAAATCGATAGCTTTTTTAAGTACGATGTCATTAGCTTTGATATTCCAGACATTATCGTCTAATGTTAAATCTTTTAGTTTTTCACCTTTTATATTAACTAATTGTATTTTTGCCATTTTAGATCACCTTTCTTAAGTAAATTAAAATTACTTACTTTCTCCTTGGTTTTCTTCTGTAGCTTCAGTTTCAACTACTTCTTGCGTAGTTTCTTCTTTCACTTCATCAGTTGTTGGTTCACTTGTAGTTTCAGTAGTTTCTTCACTGGCTGGTTGTGTACTTTCAACAACTTCGTCAGCAACAGTTTCTTCAGTATAAGTTAATACTTCTTTTGGAGTATTTGTTCCTTTTTTCTTTACTGATGTTTTGATTAAAACTAAAGATTGCTTAGCTCCTGGAATATTTCCACTTACTAATATGTAATTTTCTGCAACATTTACTTCTATAATTTCTAGGTTTTGAATAGTGGTTGTTTCAACTCCCATATGTCCTGGTAATTTTTTACCTTTAAGAACGTGCATTGGTAACATTGTTCCTAAAGATCCAGGTCTTCTATGGTAATGTGAACCGTGAGCCATTGGGCCTCTTGATTGGTTCCAACGTTTGATTACACCTTCAGTACCTTTACCTTTACTAGTTCCAGTAACGTCAACATATTCACCAGCTGTGAATATATCAGCGCCAATTGTATCTCCTAAGTTATAAGTACCTTCGTAATCACGAATTTCTTTTAAGTAGCGCTTAGGAGTTGTGTTTGCTTTTTTAGCATGACCGATGCTAGCTTTACTAGCATTTTTAACTTTTTTATCAACTGTAGCTAATTGAATTGCATTGTAGCCATCGTTTTCAACAGTTTTAATTTGAGTTACAACATTTGGCTCAACTGATACAACAGTTACAGGAATAAGTTTTCCATCTTTTGTAAAGACTTGAGTCATTCCGACTTTACGTCCTAAGATTCCTTTCATTTTTTCTTACCTCCGTTATATTTTTTATTTTATGTTAATAGCTACGCCACTTGGAATATCTAAGTGAGCTAGTGCTTCAACAGTCTCTTTTGTTGGGTTTTTAATGTCGATTAATCTCTTATGAGTACGACTTTCAAATTGTTCTCTAGAGTCTTTATACATATGTACAGCTCTTAAGATAGTAACTTTCTCTACATCTGTAGGTAAAGGTACTGGGCCAACAACTTCCCCTCCAGTTCTTTTAACAGTTTCAACTATTTTCCCGCAAGCTTGATCTAAAACACGATGATCATAAGCTTTTAGAGTAATACGAACTTTGTTACTTGACATTTTATGTCCTCCCTTCGTCTATATCTAGTATAGGCTTGCTCCGCACAAATTCCCCGATGTATAAAGGTATTATTTTAACAACTTAACCTAGTGTATCGGCAACCTCGCACATCTCAGCAGTCATACGTTTTTCATTATAGCAATAAATAGCGGTGAAATCAAGCCTAAATTTAGTTTTTCATAAAAAAAATAGAAATAATTCTATTTTTTATTACTTATTAATTTTATTTTTATTTTAATAAGACTATGTTCTTTTTTTTAGTTTTTTTAATTTTTTAGATGAGAACTTCAGTTTCTTTCATTTCTTTTGGAACAGCTATATCCATATATTTTAAAATAGTGGGTGCAAAACTAATTAAACTACCATTTTGTAATTTTACTTTTTTATCCATGATAATAAAAGGAACTGGACTAGTAGTATTCTGAGTTATTACTTGATTGTTGCGATCAATAATTGTATCCGCCTTGCCATGGCTGCCAACTATTATAACTTTATAGAAATTTTCTTCGGCAACTTCGATAATCTTGCCTAAACAGATATCCACAGCTTGTAAGCTATTAATGGTTGCTTGATAATTGCCAGTATGTCCTACTTCATCGGCATTGGCAAAATTGGCAATAATTATGTCATAGTCTTTTTCCATACAATCAATCGTGGTTTTGGCAATGGCTAATGAGTTCATCTCTGGCTTCATATCAAAGCTATCAACCATAGGTGAATCAACACAATAAATGTCACAATTGGGTAAAGTGTTATACTTTTCACCATGAAGATAATAACTCATAGGATACGTTTTAATACTTTCATAAATATGAGCTTGATTTAAGCCCAATTCAGATAAATATTCACAAAGTGTATGGTTAACCTTTTTGGCTTCAAAAAAATAATTGCGATTAATTTCTTTATCTATTTCATATAAGCTATATACTTTTATATTAGTTAATGATGTATTAAATTCTATAAAATCTTTGTTGCAAAAAGCATTTAATAGTTGCAGTTGATTTTCCTTACTGAAATTTAAGAAAAGAAAAACATCACTATTATTTAAGGGCATAAAATATTTGGTTTTAAGAGGAGGAAGATACTCATCTGTGATTTTTTTATTATAGCACTTTTCAATAGTAAGTCTTAAATCAGTTGCGCCAATAGCTTGGCCTTCAAAGAGTAAATCATAGTATAGTTGAGTTCTTTTATAGTCTTTAGTCGTATCTAAAGCATAGTAGCGCCCACATATTGATGCAATATGAACATGGGAATTTAACAATTCGTTTATTTGCGAGATATAGTTATATACTGAATTACGGGCTGAATCACGGCCATCAGAGATTAAATGTAAATAAATGTTATTTGGTAATTTAAGGGCACTTAGTAAGTTAAGAAAATTTTTAAGATGGGTAATGTGAGAAGAAATTCCCCCATCTGAAAGCAAAAAGCCGATATGAAGATTTCTTAAAGAGTTACTTTTTAAATATTCCTGCATTTCATTAAATTTACCATTAAATTTTAAACGTTCTTTGTTAAAAATATCATTAACATCAGATAAACGGTTGCTGACGATGCGGCCCGCTCCGATTAATTTGTGGCCTAATTCACTACTACTGCATTGATTTTCAGGTAGTGATACAGCCGTTCCACTAGCTTTTAATAAGCAATGGGGATATTGATTCCATATATTTATAAAATTAGTCATTCCAGCATTTTTGACAGCATTTCCATATATATCTTCACGCATACCGAAACCATCTAATATAATTGCTAATATCTTTTTCATTTTTTATTTCTCCTATTTATAATAATAGCACATAAAAAAAAGAAATTACAAGATACTGGGCAATTTCTTTTAAATTAATATGATGTTCTTCCTTGTTCCATCATTATTTTATCAACAATTATGGCAATAAATTCACCATTTGTAGGTTTAGTTTTATAATAGTCAACGCAATTTGAAAATAATTCATTAGAATATTCATAGTTGCCACGATCCCAACCTGTTTCAATTGCACTTCTTATTGAACGTTCAATACAGCTTTCCTTTTTAGAAAAGGATTTAGCTAACATAGGATATATTTCTTTAGTGATTGATGTTAATAATGATGGTTCTAGATAGCATTCATAGATAGCCTTTCGTAAATAATGGAAACCATTTTTATCAGGCGCTATGCCCAATTTTTTCAATATTTCTGCAACTTTATCGTAAATAGAAATTTTTTGAAAGTTATACTTTTCGTTCTTATTTTTAATTTCACGTAATGACAGTATTAAATCGTTTATCTTAAAGTTCTTAGGAATAACATTATATAATTGATATTCTGTGGATGAAAGATTGTAACAATCTAATTTGATGTTATCAATGACAATAGTTCTAGACAATAAATATTTATTATCATAACCTGTTAACAAACTTAAAATATTTTCACCAGGTATATTGCCATCAACGATGATAGCGTCTAGTTTGGAATTGATATCATTAATTATTACTAAAGCTTCTTTATAATTATTTGTGTAATATTTTATTGTCACTTCAGTAGAAAATTTTGATATTTCACTTTTTATTTTATTTAATTCTTCTGCACTACATACTACCAATGTATTAATATTATTTTTCATGATCTTATCTCTTTCTATGTTTGTATTTTATCTTGCTTTGTTTTGGTATTATGTATTATTATGTCGATTTAAATAATTTTTTGATATTTTTTATAAATTTCCTCTAATTGTTCATAAATTGTAGAACTTTCTCCTAGGACAATTCCATCTAATTGCGCTATTTTAGAAATATTTTCAATGTTTTGAGAGTTAATACTACCTCCATATACTAAAGGTATTTGTAAATTATATTTAGTTTTAAGTAAATTTTTTATATAGTTTATTTTATCGGTTAAGATATTTAGAGGAAGAATTTCGCCAGTACCGATTGAACAAGCTGGTTCATAAGCGATGATGGTCTGTGCCATTTCATCGTTTGTTAAATTATCATATATTTCAGTTATCTGCTTATAAATATCATAGGTTGAATTTTGATTGTTTGGATTTAATTCACCAATAAAGAAAATGGGGATTATATCATTATTAACAGCATTTTTGATTTTCTGAGTAATAGATTCAACTGTTTCTTTTAAGATGGTACGACTTTCAAAGTGAGCAACTAATACATATTTAACATTTAAAGATGTTAATTGTTCTGCACTATTTTCGCCAGTATATGAGCCATTTCCATACATGGAAATTTCTTGGCTTCCTAGATTATATATATTATTTTGAAAGATATATAAGTAGGGAGTTGGGGGACAAATAATTAATTTTAGCTGATTATTTTGAGGCAAGTGATGAACTTTGGCTTCAAAAGCAATAAGTTCGTCTTTTAGCATTTTAGCTTTAAAATTACAAATTAAATACTTATTATTAGGCATCGGCAATATTGTCTATGGCTGGTAGACCTTCATGAATGATATATTCTAATGTAGCTCCACCGCCTGTTGAAAGATAGGTAAACTTATCGGCTAATTTAAAATATTTAACAGCACTAACCCCATCACCACCACCAACAATTTTGATGGCTTTACTATTTACTATATTATTTAATAATTCACGAGTCCCAGTGGCAAACCTCATATCTTCGTATTTACCAGCAGTACCATTTACAAAGATTGTTTTAGATGAATCTATAACTTCTTTATATTTATTTATAGTTTTCATTCCAATATCATAAATAATGTCATCTTGTTCTATTTTGTCAATATTAACATGTTCAACAAAAGATTCTATGTAATCGCGACCTATTATGGCATCAACAGGTAACATTATTTTATCTTTATATTGGACTAATAGCTCTTTTATTTTGGCTAGAATTTCTTGGTTGTCGGTTTTGAGAGAGCTACCAACGTTAAAGCCAAGAGTAGCTAAACAAGAATTGGCAATAGCCCCCGTTATAAGAAGATAATCACAACGAGGAAGTAAAGATTCAATAAGTTCTATTTTGTCTTCTACTTTGGCCCCACCCATTACGATAGTAAATGGTTTTTCGGCATTTAGAATATATTGATCTAACATTTCCATTTCATGTTGGACTAAAAAACCAATACAACTAGGAATATATTTAGCAACGCCATAAGTTGAAGCGTGTTTACGATGCGCAGAGCCGAATGCATCAAGACAAAAAATATCAGCTAGGCCAGCCCAATACATAGCTAGCTGAGCATCATTTGAGCTTTCTAATTTATCAGGAACATCTTCAAAGCGAGTATTTTCTAAAACTAAGATGTCACCAGGATTCATCTGTTCAATTTTTGCTTCTAAGTAAAGACTACGTGGTTGTTTTGAAAAAATCACCTTAGATTTAACAAGATTTTGAAGATGTTCGGCAACTATAGCTAAAGAATTATTTATTTTATCCTCTTCCGTTTTTACTTTACCAAAGTGAGATAAAATAATTATTTTAGCTTTTTTTTCAATTAAATATTCAATGGTATTTAAAGAAGCTATTATTTTGCTATCGTCTAAAATACGACCATCTTTTACGGGGACGTTGAAGTCGCAACGTAATAAGACTTTTTTATTTGTTACATCTACGTCTTGGATTCTTTTTTTCATACCATCACCATTTTCTATTATAAAATATCAGTTTTTTATGTTCAATTTTAAATATTTAGGTTTACAGAAAAAAGTGTCTATCCGACACTTATTATTTGATGTTAAATAATTTTTTAGCAGTACGCATCATTTGAGCTGTATAGCCCATTTCGTTGTCATACCATGCAACTATTTTAACTAATTGTTTATCTTCGCTTTCTAAGACGCTAGTTAAAAGGCCATCAACGGTTGCACCAACTTTTTTACCTAAAATATCACTAGATACTATAGGATCCATTGTAAATTTAAGAGTTTCATTTTGATTGTTAATAAACAGATTGTTGATTTCTTCAACAGTGGTATTTCTACTCAGTTCTAAGGTTACGTCAATAACTGAACCATCTGAGACTGGAACACGAAAAGCATTACCATCCATTTTACCTTTTAATTCAGGGATTACTAAACCAATAGCACTAGCAGCTCCTGTTGAGGCAGGGACAATATTCATAGCACAAGCGCGGCCACGACGAGCTTTAATTCCTTTATTGTGAGGAATGTCAAGGGTTGCTTGATCGTTGGTATAAGCGTGAACGGTAGTCATATACCCTTTTTCTATACCTATATTGTCTTGAATAACTTTTAATACTGGCGCTAAACAGTTAGTCGTACAAGAAGCTGCTGAAATAACTGTTTCAGTGCCATCAAGTGTATCAGAATTAACATTATATACGATAGTTTTCATATCGCCTTTACCTGGGGCAGATATGATTACTTTTTTTGCTCCAGCCTCAATATGCTTCCTGGCGTCTTCCAAGCTTGTAAAATGACCAGTACATTCTAATACTACATCAACATCAAGTTCATCCCATGGTAAATTAGAAGGGTCTTTTTCTGAATAAACTTTAATTCTTTTAGTACCCTTAATGACGATTTCATCGCCATCAAAATCGATGATGTTTTCATGAAATGAACGATGATTAGTATCATACTTTAATAGATATGCTAGAGTTTCAGCATCTGTTAAATCATTAATTGCTACGACATCGAAGTCACTGCCTGTAACCATTTCACGAAAAGCTAAACGACCAATACGGCCAAATCCATTAATTGCTACTTTTATCATTTTTATTATCCTCTTTCTTTTTTCTAATATTAATTATAATTTTCAAAGACACTTTTGCCTATAAATTCTCTTAAAATTGATTCATCTGGAACATAATCAGATGGAATTGGAAAAAATCCTTTTAAAAAGTTGATTAACCGCCTAGCTTCATTATAAGCACTAGAATTACTTTTAACAGAATATAGTAACGGCTCAACGTATACTTTTAAGACACCTACTTCATAAACTAAAGATGTATTTAAAATGGTGTCTACTTTATTTATATAAGGAAAAATATAATTAGATTCCCCATTTCTTACAGTATTCCAATAATCTATTGTTTCACCGACATCAGTAGCTCTAGTACGATTATCTCGGACTATTCTACGTAATAATCTTAAATCTGTTGTAGAAATATAGTTATGTCGATCAATATTAATTGGGATAAATGGACTTAAATAAACTTTATATTTTAGTTTGGTATCTAAATCAGGAGTCATCGCATCATTTATGCAATGTAATCCTTCCATTAATATGATAGCATCTGTACCTAATTTAATTGGTTCATTTTTATATTCTTTTTCCCCTGTTGCAAAATTATAGCTTGGTAGTGAGACTTTTTTACCATCGATTAATTCCTTAATATGTTTATTTAGTAATTTAATATCCAAAGCTTCTAAACTTTCAACATTAAAGTTGCCATTTTTATCTTTTTTGATGTCCTTATGATCTTTATAATAATTATCAACTGATACTACGAGAACTTCATAACCGCGACTTTGAAGATGTTGAGCTATTTTCTTAGTTGTGGTTGTCTTGCCTGATGAAGAAGGACCGGCTAGTAAAACATAACGGGACTTTTTATTTATAATGTCATCGACAAGATTATGAATACGATTATTAAAATCAATCTCAGCTATTTTAATAAAGTTTTCAATACGACAATCCGAAATTATCTTGTTTAAGTCTGAAATAAATGGAACATCTAAATTTTTTATCCAATTTTTAGATTCTTCAAAACATTTGATTACATTTTGATAGTGAATATATTCAGGAACTTTATATTTACTAGTTGGAGAAGGAAACAATAATACTAGTTTGTTATCTTTAAGATAAACTAAGTCATACTTGTTTAAACAACCTGTTGAATAAGGCAAATCATTATAAAAATAATTAATATAAGATCTTAACTTATGAACTGTCACGATATTATTAGTTAAATTATGAATATTTTGAGCTTTTTCAGTAGCTTTAACTTTATTATAGTAATTAATAGCTTCATTTTTTTCGACGTTTAAATCATATATCCTCTCATCATTAGAAATTATTTCATTCATCTTGATTTTAAGTTTTTTTGCATCATTTAAAGTAAATTTTTTATCTGAAATTATAGTCATATGAAGACCATTAGCTATGGAGTGATCAAAAGTAACTTCATAATCTTCACCAAAGGCTTCTTTTAAAGCAACTACAATAACAAATTCAAGACCGCCTTTATTAATTTTGTAACCATTTTGCGTTGTATAATCAATAAAGTTTAACTTAGTATTTCTCATTATACGAGTATCCATAGTTACAGTCTCATTATCAATTTCAACGCCAACAATACGGTTATTCATTTTAGGTTGATATAATTTACTCAATTCATAGATTGTAGTTCCTTTTTCTACTTCTATAACTGTGCCATCATTAAAAGTGACATTAGCTCTATTTGCTGCCATTTAATACACCCTTTCGTATTCTAAAATTATTATACAATAAAATTAGTTCTTTTGGTATATAATTTATTTTAATAGTATTTGATATATTCCATCGATAAAGATGAATATGATATAATTTATGTAATAGAGGTGTTTTATGCAAAAAAAGGCATTAAAATGGGGAAGAATAATTATTATTTTATTATTGGTTTTATTAATTTTGTGTTTAATTGTGGCTAATTTTAAAACCGCTCCTTTTATTACAAATATCGAAGTTACTGAAAGTAAAAGATTTGATAATCAGGTTATCTTTAATGTTGAAGTAGGTAATTATTTCTTTAAACTTGATAAAACAACATGGTGTTTACTAACTAATAGTGGACAACAACCAGATAGTAGTGATGAAGGTTGGATTAAAGCAGCCAATGGATACTGTAGTTTTACGATAGAAAATGGGGATTATGATGTTTTTGTCAAAGATAAATATGGCAATATTAATAATGTTAAAAATCAAAAAGTAAAAATAAATAAAGTTTTAGAAATAAAGACTAATAAAGACTCTTTATATATGTATAAAGGAATGACAGAAAATTTAAAGTATGAATTAGTGACAATTGGAGATGTTAATGATATTGTTGCTTGGACAAGCGAAGATGACAAAATAGCTAGTGTAGATCAAAATGGTTTAGTCAAAGCTAATGATTATGGTACGACAAAAATTATGGTAACAACAAACTCAGGAATTAAGAAAAGTGTTACAGTCTATGTACCGGATTTTATAACTAAGCCGGTTATTAATTTTAATAAAAACTACGTATCTTGTGGGCAATTTAATAAAGAAGAAGCTAATTTAATAGATCAAACGTTATTGGATCGAATTAATGATGCGGGATACCAAACAAGAGCAGCAGTAATTGAAGCAGCCAGATTTTTAACTTTAGAATTCAATTATCGTATTCATTATTTTTCAGAAAACGGTAGGTTGAATAATTATGAACCATATAAGCATGTTGATGGTGAAGGAAGATTTTATCATAAGGGTTTATATTTAAACGAAGAAAAATATGCACAATTGGAAGCTGGAGCGTCATTAGTAGGGCCAGCCACCTGGGGGTGTGAAATTCCAATGTTTGTTAATCTTCCCCAATATACTTATGGTAATAAATATCCTAATGGACTAGATTGTTCTGGTTTTGTTACATGGGTATTACTAAATGCGGGCTTTGATGTAGGAGATATTGGGGCAGGAGAAAATCCGACGCAATTTGATTTGGATGATTTAGGAACAAAGGTAAAAATAAGTAAAGAATTACTAGAATCTGATAGAGTAAAAGTTGGAGATCTCATTGGTAATAATGGACATATGGCTGTATTAGCAGGAAAAGATGAAAACAATTATTATATTGCTGAATCATTAAATACAACAGCTGGAGTAGTGATGACAACTATATCTAAAAGTAAGCTTTTAACTAGTACGCTATATAAACATATCATTTTGATGGACGATGTATATAAAAAGGATGGAAATTACTCCGAAATGTGGAATTAATTATAATATTTGATTGGATGATTGATAAATTTTGACAAATTTTATATAATTATATGTAGAGGATAAATGTGAAAGGAGAATATATATGGGCTTGCTAAAATTTTTTACTGTAAAAAATGACAATGCTGATACAATAACGAAATCAAACGCTAATAATGATTATGCAAACATAAATTCTCCTTTTGCTGAACAAGTTAAATTATTGGGTGAACAGCTTGGAAAGATAGAAGGATATCTTATTCCAGGCTATGGCCCATTAGAAATTGAGAGATTTAAAAAAAGAATTAAACCAAGCTGGTCTTTAGAAGATATTCAAAAAGAATATGAATCATTAGTTAATTATTTTAAAGAAGAATGTAATTTAACAGCAAATATGATTCAAAGAGTTGAAGAAAGTGATAATTCCTTAACAAAAGATTTAATTATAAATGGATACTTATTACGATTGAAACAACATTTAGGTTTTAACATTGCAAATAAAGAGCGTATTGATGAATTAGTAACGGTTGCAAGACAAGTTGAGACACCTCAAGAAGATATTGATGAATTTATAAAAATGGCCAAGAAGTGCTCTTCTTCAGAAATGATTGACACTTACTTTTATAATATTTTACCAGCTTTAGAGCCAAATATAAGTCATAGTGATGCTCCAGTTACAATTACGCAAATTGAAAATACTGATCTTTTAGCTAATGATAAAGAAATAAGTGTTGAGGCAGATGGCGAAGAAAAGATGCCAGTAACTTATACGAGTGAATCTTTAGGAATAGAATATGTTGAAGATTTAGAAAAATTAGGTTATGGTCCTTTGGCAATCAAAAAATTTAAAAATCTAATTAAAAATGCTGATTTAGAAGAAATAAAAAAAGAATATAATGTTTTTTTAGCACATTTAAATCAACAAAAAGATATATTTGAAAAAGTATTAGTGAAAATTAAAAATGGCGAATTGTCCAAAAATAAACAACGATTAGCTTTTCTCCTAAATATTCCACAAGATACTTTTAAAGCTAAAATGGCTAAATTAGAAAAAAATTTGTTAATTTTACAATATAAAGAAGAAATTGGCTATAAAATTGATTATAAAAGAAAGTTTACAATTTTTTCAACTATTTTAAAATTAATGGGATATTCTGAACAAGCTATTCAAGACTTTGTGGCAAAGGTTTCTTTAGTAGTTAAAAAAGCAAGGGACGAGCATAAGTCTGTTGAAGAAATGGCTGCCGATGTTGATGCGACTTTTAGAGATGAAATTAAAAGAATCGAAAGTCGTGCTGAGCTGTATTTCTTATATTATGAGGATAATTATAATAAAATAAAACATGACAATACAGATGATGTAGCGCAAATTAAAGAGTTAAAACAATTATTAAATGATATTGTTTATATGATAGGTTTGCCTGAACCTGCTTTACAAAACTATTATAAAGAAAAAGATAAAGCTATGATTGAAAAATTGTGGCAAGAAGAACTTAAAAAAGGTCTATATTATACGGCATCAGAAAAGGAAAGAGCATATAAATTAATTGAAAAGAAATATGCAAATTCTTTTGAAAATACTTTAAACGCTTTAAATAATAAAGGAAATCCTTTGAATAAAACTTCCTTTGGGGATTCATCTTTTGGACTAAACTAAAAAAACTAAATAGTTTTTTTAGTTTGGTCCTTATGTTTTTCTACTAAATTTCTGACTTTGATAAAATAATGATTAATTCCAGATTTGCCAATTGTCCGACCTGTTTCCGTACTAATTATGTCTGCTAATTCTTGCAAAGATGTTTCGGGATAACTTTCACGATACTTGATGGCTTCTTGGATATTTTCATCTAGCAAGCCAATTAAATCATTATCTTTGAGATATTTAATATCTTCAATTTGTCTTAAGCCTGTCTTTAATATTTTTTCTTGATTAGCTATTTCACAATTGTTTAAACGATTGACCATATTTTTATGATCACGATATATTCTAATGTCTTCAAAATAAAAGAAGTTATTGGTAGCACCAAGTAAACGAATCATATCACTAATCATTTCAGCACTTTTAATATATATCATATAATGATTACTTCTTTTTAAAACTTTAGCACTAATATTAAAATCTTTAAGAATGTTGGCGATAAATTCGCCTTCTTTTTTAGTGTTAGAAGTAAATTCTAGGTGATAACCGGCTGTGCGAGGGTCATTGATACTTCCGCAAGCCAAAAAAGCACCTTTTAAAAAAGATATTTTTTCTTCCTCAGAACTCAAAAAATATTCTTCTGGTAATGTTTTTTTACCATCTTTTAAAATATTTAAAGTTTCAAGAATCAATTCAGCTTTATCATTTATTTCTAAAATATAGATCTTTTTGACACGAAAACGTTTCTGATTTCTAATGGTTATTTTGATATTAACACCAAAATTGCTTTTAATATCTTTATAAATGCGACGGGCTACACTAGCGTTTTCCATTGTAAGAACAATTTTATTTTTTTTAATTTGAGCAGATAATCTTATGAAAGAGGATAATTCTACTAAAGATTCTAATTGGGAAATATCATTTTTAGTAATTTCTTCTTTAATTTTGGTAGTAAATGTCATAATATGTTCCTCTTATCAATATTTAAATCTATGCTTATCAATTTAAAACAATTGTTTTGTAAGTAAGGATAAATCTTTTTCATAAGTAATGCTCCGTTCTTTCAATATAATAACATAATTAAGTATTTAATTAAATAATAGGTAATTATATATAGTAAAAAAGAGTTTCAATATGAAGCTCTTTTAACGGGTTGTCCAAGTCCAACCATAACTATTTTTTATTCCACTGATATCGCTAATTGATGTAGCTTTGGTATTAGCAGTAAATTTAGACCAACTAGTATAACCATTTTTTCCACTACCTAAATAATAGCCGTATGCAATAGCATAGTGAAGGTGGGCTCCCGTTGTACACTTATCATAATACCAAGTAGTCGAATCACCACCAACGGCACCAATAACTTGCCCTTTAACAACTTGTTGACCTGCTTTAACATTAACCGATCTTAAATGAGCAAACTGGGTAGTATAAGCGACACCGCCAACTGTATGATGAATAAATATTTGATTTCCACCACAAGATGAGTGATATGTCGTATGGACAACGGTTCCATTGGCAGGGGCATAAACATTAGTACCTGCTTTGTTACCACCAATATCTATAGCAGGATGGCTACCCCAACCTTGCGTTACTCGTCCATAATTAAGTGGTCTAGAAAAAGATGATGAGCCGATAATGTTACCTTTGTTATTATAGCAATCGTCAATTGTATCATTATCTTTACAACCGGCTTCTTCATATAATTTTATTTGATTTTTTTGACCAGCAATTTGTTCATCAACATCTAAACCAATGTTGGCCAATTTATCAATATAAGCTTCTAACTCTTTAACTTGTTTTTCATAACTTGTAATAGAATTAGCTAAGTCTACATTATCTTGAGCTAATTGAACTTGTAAACTTTCATTATCTTTTATCATTTGATTTAAATCATCAAGTTGTTGTTGCGTATAATCAACAATTTGTTCAATAATAGCTTGTCTTTCCATCATCTCAGCAATGGAAGCTGAGTCAAATACATAGCTTAAATATATATCATCAGAATTACCATTTGAGTATTGTAAAATACTTATAATATCTTTTAATTCTTCCGTCTTAATTTTGATATTTTCTTGACCCTCAGCTACTTTGCTTTTGGCTTCTTCAACTTTAGCTTCATTAGATGTTATAGTATTATTAGCATTTAAAATACTATTTCTTTTAGCATCAATATCTGCCATTTTTTCTTTTGTCAAACGATTGTTTTCGTTCTTTTGATTCTGTAATTCCGCTAATTTATCTTTATAATCTTTTAAAGTTTCACTTTTGGCTGTGACTGAAAATACAGGTGTTATCATAAAAAATATAAGAGAGATTATTATAAAAATATTAAGAATTTTTTTCATCATATTTTTAAATGCCTCCTGACAGTTGTATAACTACCAAACATACCAACTATAGCACCAATTATAACCAATATTCCTGAAACATATAAAGAAAATGGTAATGGTTCAATCATTTTAATAAAGTTAGTTAAGAAATAACCTTCTAACTTATCATAAGCAATGATATATCCCCAAATAGTAGCAATAACAGGAATAATTGAACCAATAATGCCTAAAAATAAGCCTTCTATAACAAATGGTAATTTTATAACAAAATTACTAGTACCAACAAGACGCATTATTTCTATTTCATTTTTTCTAGCAAAAATTGTTAACTTAATAGTATTACAAATTAAGAAGATAGTTACACAGATTAAACCGACTATAATAGCTAAAGTAACTTTTTGAATAATGTTAAAGGTAGGTACCATTTTTTCAACTACACTCTCACTGTATTGTACTTCTGCTATTTTATCGATAGATTTTAATGATTGAGCGGTATCTTCTAGATTTTCAATATTTTTAACAGCAACAATAAATTCAGGTTGTAAAAAATTATTTGATTCATTTAAAGTGTTCATTATTGCATATATTGAAGAATTTTTATCAGATTTTTCCATTGTTTCTTGACGAATAGTTTCTTTATCTTTAAAAATCAATTCATCACTTTTAATATTTCTAATTTCTAAAATCTTACTTTTAATAGAATTTATTTCATCATTTGTAGCATCTTTGTCAACATAGGCAATGATAGTTAATGTGCCTTCTAGATCTTTAGTAAAATTATTAATATTAACAGAAGCCAAGATAGCTAACGAAACAATTGTTAAAGTTATTGTTGTACAAATGACAGAGGCAATACTTAAACTGAAATTACGAAAAATACTTTTTACTGCATGAGCAATATTTCTTCTAAATATTCTAATTGCTTTCATCGGCGGTATAACTTCCTTTCTTAGTATCACTAGTTAAAATACCATTTTCTAGAGTAATAACCCTCTTTTTCAATGAATTAACAATTTCTTTATCGTGGGTAACCATAATGACAGTTGTGCCTAAATCCTCGTTAATGTTTTTAATAACTTTAACTATTTCTTTAGAAGTTTTAGGATCTAAGTTTCCTGTTGGTTCGTCGCATATTAATAGTTTAGGTTCATTAACTATCGCTCTAGCAATACATACCCTTTGTTGTTCTCCTCCGGATAATTCGTTTGGAAAACTTTTAGTTTTATCTTTTAAGCCTACGATTTGGAGAGCTTTTAATACTTTTGATCTAATTAAACTACTTTTTAGACCAATATTATCTAGGCCGAAAGCAACATTTTCATAAACAGTTAATTTTGGTAATAGTTTAAAGTCTTGGAAAACGATGCCTAATTTACGACGTAATTTATAGACGCGACTATTATATAATTTAGATACATTTATTCCACCAACCATAACTTGGCCTTTTGTTGGTTTTTCTTCGCGATATAATAGTTTTACTAATGTAGATTTCCCACATCCAGATGCTCCTGTTATAAACACGAATTCACCTTTATCTATAGCAATATTTAAATCAGCTAATGCTGTAACTCCATTTTTATATACTTTATAACAATTCTTAATGTCGATAAACTTCATTTTACACCACCTTATTACTTTTATTATAACAAAAAAAGCCGTTTAAATAAACGGAAACTTTAATTGACGATGTCCACCGTAAACTTCATAGCAATCACTAATAATGAAGAAAGCTTGAGGATCTATTTTTTGAACAACATTTTTAAACATATAATAATCTCTTGTAGCAATAACACACATTATTATATTATTAGCTTTATTAGTATGTCCACCTTCTGTTTTCATAATGGTAAAGCCCGTATCTATTTCAGTTATAAATTCTTTAATTTCTTCAGATTTTTTAGTAAAAATATAGAACATTTTACTATCAGAGATACCAAGCATTATTTTATCTATTAGCATACTATTCATTAAAAGAACAATTACAGCATAAACGGCTTTGCTAAAGCCAAAAATCATACCACCAGCTATTATAACTAATATGTTAAACATAAAGGAAGCAGCTCCGGTTGGAATTTTTAAATACTTATTTAAAATTTGAATAATAATATCGGAACCACCTGTTGTAAAGCCGGCCCGATAAATAAAGCCATTAGCTGTGCCAAATAGAAAACCACTGATTAGGACAACTAATAGGAAATTATCTAAAACAATCTTAGTAGATAAATACTCACAAATATCACTAGTTAAAGATACAAACAAGGGATACAAAAGCGATCCGACAATAGTTAAACCCGTTTGTTTAGACCCTAAAAAAATAAAACTCAATATAATAAAAATAACATTAGCAATTATTAGAAAAGTGGCCGGTTGTAACCCCGTATATTCGTGAACAATAGTTGCTAAACCACTGGTGCCACCAATAACTAAATCATTGTGTAGTAAAAACAAATTATAGTTAATAGCTAGGACTAATGCCCCAGCGACAGTTACTAGAAAACGTGGCCAGAAGTTCTTAGAAATTACTTCATCAATTATACTCTTATAATCAAACTTCATTATTTTCACCTATTTTTAATTATACTATAAAAAAATTTTTTTGCATATATTAATATCGAGGTGACTAAAATGAATGGTAATTATTACCAAAATCCAACTTTTCCAACTATAGATAATCCAGCCATGGGAAATGATAATTATGAACAAGGCTATCAAGCAGGACAACTTCAAGATTTACCTATGCAACAAAGCTATATTGAAAACATTTTAAGACATAATAAAGGAAAAAAAGTAAAAGCGTATGTCAGTTTTCCTGATGCTAATGAGTGGAAAGATAAAATCTTTGAGGGGACAATTGAACAAGCAGGTAGAGATCATCTAATTATTCGTGATCCAAGCAATGGGCATTGGTATTTAATATTAATGATTTATCTTGACTATGTTGAGTTTGATGAAAAAATTGATTATACAGAAATTAAATTCATTTAAAAAGCATTTTAGAAATAGTTACTAAAATGCTTTTTTTCAGCGCCTAAAGTGGTAGTTAAACCATGACCTGGATAAATTGTTATATCATCAGGATATTTTTGAATTAGTTTTAAACTTATTAACATATCTTGATTATTACCACCTAAATCAGTACGACCAATACTATTTAAAAAAAGGAAATCGCCTGTAAACATTATTTTTTCATTTTTAAAATAAAAGGTCTTAGAATCAAAAGTATGACCAGGTGTTTCAATAATTTCAAAATTAAACTTAGAGCTATTGACTTGATTTATTTCAACTTCGTAAGTACTTAAGACTTCTTCTAAAGCTTCGATATGGTCTTGATGAAAGTGAGTAACTAAGCAGCCTACTACTTTATAGTCTTTGACAGCTTTTTTAAGACGATTAAATTCTGCTCCAGGATCAATTATTAGACACTCATTATCAATATTAACTATATAACAATTGGTTTTTAAAGGTCCTACAACTAATGTTTTAATATTCATAAATATCATCCCTTTACATTTTAATATAAATTAAACGTTTTGTAAAATTAATAATATGCTATAATTTAAGTAGAATTGAGGTTATGGATATGCCATTATTATATAGTTTTTTATTTATAATAATTATTGTTGGAGCATTAGGAATTTTATATGTTTACCAATTTAATAAACTAATGCATTCTAAAACGAAAATAGATCAAGCAGAATATTTAATTGATGAAGCACTAAGAAATAGGTATGACATTTTATTACGAGCTGATAAATTAATTCAAACAGAATTAAAGAGTGATAAAACTTATTTTAAGGGATTTGATAAAATAAAAAGCGAAGATATAAGTAATTTTGACTTAGATCGTAAATTAACTGAATATTTAAATTTATTAGAGCAAATTAAAGTTGATTATCCAGATTTAATGAATAATAAAGCTTTTAAAGAGTTATTAAGTGATAATAAACGTGAAGGAGAGAAATTACAGGCAGCTAAAACTTATTATAATAAGTATACTAGTGAATTAAATGATTTAGTAAGAACTTTCCCTTCTAATATAGTGGCAAGAATGCATGGAATTGCTATAAAGTCTTTCTTTGATGGAAAAAATATGGAAGATGAAATTATAGATGATTTTAAATTATAAAAACTTTACCTATCGTAAAGTTTTATTTTGTATTTAAATTCCAGTCTATTTCTTTTAGATTGTTTTGTTTTAAAAAGGCGTTTGTCTTAGAAAATGGTCGGCTACCAAAAAAACCACTATGAGCAGAAAATGGTGAAGGATGAGCAGAACTTATGATTAGATGCCATGGATTAGTAATGTATTTGGCCTTCTCTTTAGCAAACTTACCCCATAAAATGAAAACAACGGGTTCTTTTTTTTGATTTAATATTTTAATGATATAGTCAGTTAAACGTTCCCAACCAAGATTGCGATGGGAAGCTGGGGTATCTTTAACAACCGTTAAAACAGCATTTAACATTAATACGCCCTCTTTACCCCACTTTGTTAAATCGCCACTATTGGCTATAGGAATATTTAAATCATCTTTCAGTTCTTTAAAAATGTTTTGTAAAGATGGGGGTATTTTAATTCCTTCTTGGACAGAAAAAGATAAGCCATGCGCTTCTCCTGTACCATGATAGGGATCTTGACCAACAATAACCACTTTAGTATTAGCATATGGAGTCAGTTTTAAAGCATTAAAGATATAATCTTTAGGAGGAAAAATTGTTTTAGTTGCGTATTCTTTATCAATTATGGTTAAAAATTTTTTAAAGCCTTCACTTTGCCAAATAATTTTAAGTTTTTCATCCCAGTCATTTCCTATCATAGAATTCACCTTCTAATAAATAATTTATCATATTTCATACTAATTGTTAATGTTTATTGTTTAGGTTGGAAAGTATTGCTTATTTCATTTTCGACTAAATCAGGAAAATATTGCTTTAAATTTTCACCTAATGGTTTAATCTGCATAAGTTTTATTATACGATATTCAGTTTTACCATATCCATTACGGGCTTGAAGAAAAACCTCACTATCATTAATTCGTTCCATATACATTCTTAGTTTTAATTCTGGTAAACATTCTTTATGTAATCTTAAAAATTCTAATAATTTAGTTAAATAAAAATATCTATTACTTATATATTGGTTGTTGCCTACAATTTGTTTATTATCATGAAGATATAACCAAATATTTTCGGTTGGTGAAATATTCATAAAATCCCCTCCTTTTGATAGCTTATATTATACTTTTTTTTATTATTTGTAAACAAAAACAATGAAAAGCTATTTGTGGTACCTTTCATTGTTTAAGATTTTAAAGGAACGATAAATTTGTTCAAGTAGTATTCCTCTAAATAGACCATGAGGAAAAGTTAATCTTGAAAATGATAATCGGTAATTAGCTCGTTTTTTTAAATCAGGATGCAAGCCTTCACTACTGCCAATTATAAAGGTAATTGTACTATTAGTAATAAAAATTTCGTCTATTTTTTGAGCTAATTTTGCCGAAGTAATAAGCTCGCCTTCTATATCAAGAGCTATGATATAATCATTTTTACCAAGATATTTTTCTATATTGGCCTTTTCAATAGATAAATCATTTTCATCTTTAAGTTCTATTATTGTCAATTTATGATATTTATTTATTCTTTTTTTATAGTCATTTATTAAATCTTCTAAATATTTTTCTTTGATTTTACCTAAGCATATTATTTTTATCATACTTCGTACAACTCAGTTCGTTCATTTTGCTTAGCACATATAATATCAGAAAAATTTATTTCATATTCAGCAAATATTTCTTTAATAGTAGCTAAAGCTTTTTCTTCAGTATTATTTTTTTGAGATAAATGAGATAGAATAATTTTTTGGGTATTAGGTCCTATTATTTTAGCCAAATATATTGAACTATCTTTATTGGATAAATGACCATAAGGACCAGCTACACGATCTTTTAACCACTTAGGATATGGGCCATTCATCAGCATTTCGATATCATGATTACTTTCAAATAAATAAATGTCCGCATTGGCGATTTTTTTAAAATTCTTCTGATTAATAAAACCAGTATCAGTTAAATAAACTATTGATTTTCCTTCACTTCTAATAACAAAGCTTCGTGAATCAGAAGTATCATGGGATGTTTTAAATATGTCTATAGTAACATCATCTAAATAAACCGCATCATTATATAGAATAATATTTTCATAGGACTGTAAAAAAGTTAATTCTGAAAACATTTGAGGGCTTAGGCAAATAGTTCCTTTGTATTTTTTGATATAGTTTTTTAAAGCTTTTATGTGGTCATCGTGAACATGGGTAATAAAAATATAATCAACATCGCTAAGGTTGGCGGATATTTCGGACAATTTTTCTTTTATATATTTAACAGTTGTACCTAAATCTAGTAGAATCTTATGATGGGCTGTTTCAACAAAAGTAACATTGCCTTCAGATCCGCTCGCTAAATTACATACTTTCATTAGCGCCACAACCTTAAAGAATCGATAACGTTAGCTCTACTAACAGATCCATAATATAAAGCGAAGTGTAAGTGAACGCCCGTGGCAGTTCCTGTTTTACCCATTTTACCTATTTTTTGACCACGAGATACTTGTTGACCTACGCTAACAATCATGTCACATTCTGAAGGGCTATATCTTCGATAAGATATGTCTCCATTATACTTAGTTGCTAAGTGACCATAAAATGTTAAATAGCCATTATTATGACGTATTACAACATAACAGCCGGATGTTAATTCAAAAGTTGCTTGAACGACTGTACCATCTAATGCCGCATAAATTGGTGACTTATAACCAGTACCAGAAATATCGTTTCCTTGGTGGAAATCACCCCAACGATAACCGAAAGTAGAAGTAATAAAGTATGGTCGATTAGTTGGCCAATACCATGTTGTACCTGTTTCAAATGGTTCTCCTGTTACTGGTGGTAAATAATAAGGACGTTGTTTAGTTCCTCGAACAATTATTTCGTCTTGAGTTGCTTTAATAACCTTAGTTTCAGTTGGAATACGACCTTGGTTTTCCTCACCATTAGTATACTGCGTTCTTGAAGATATCCTATTTATGCCATTGCTACCATTTTGAATGGTTTTACGATAGTCTGTATACTGTGTACTATCATCTTGATAAATAGTTTGATATTGTTCTTCAACATCTTCCACAATAAATTCATCATATTTAAGAGTTAAAACTGGTTTGATTAAGGAAACATCAAGTTTTTGACCAATAGCAAGTAATGTATCGGTACTTTTTATATTTTGATTAGCTATTAAAAGCTCTGTTGGATTTAATTTATTAGCTTCAGCTATTTTTTCAATTGTATCACCTTGAACTACCGTGTATTCTTGGACGGCTGTATTTTCACCAAAAAGGAGATATCTTGTTAAATCATCAACATTAGTATAAATAGTTTCGTCAACGCTAATATAAGATTCTTTAATAGAAATAGAATCGTCAAAATACATATTCTCAATTAAATATCCGACATCATTTATTTCAGGTTGTGTTCCTTCTTTATATTGAACGTATCTTTCTTGCGTAATAAATGCTTCAATTATATTTTCAACAGCTTTTTCAAAGACATTTTTATCAAGGACATATATGTATATTGGTTCGGCATTTTCATCAGGGGTTTTAATTGTTACTGTATAACCTTTTATAGTAAATTGTTTAACATCTTTAATAGATTCGTAAACATTTTCAACTGAAGTAATTTCATCATCATAGGTATTTTTTTGAATAATCTGAAAACCCTTAGGAGGATATACTTGATCAACATCATATTGATCTTTTATAGCAACTTGTTCTTTATTAATTAAATTATAAAGTTCATCTTTAGAGTTGATTAAACCTATTTTTACACCATCAAGATAGACCTGATATATATGGTTAGGAACATCAACTTTATCTTCAAAATAAAAGTTTAATGCAAGTAATCCACCCATTAAGATAGTTATTAAGATAGAAAGGATTATTCCTTTTATTTTATTCATTTTCATCTTCCTTTTCAGTGGCTAGGAAATTTTTAAAATTACTCATATTTAATTCAAATAATAGTTTAAAGGCTCCTGTACCACCCTTACGATGTTTAGCAATAATAATGTCTGCTACAACATTTGTTTCTTTATTTAATTCTTCTTTTTTGCGATAATAGTCCGCACGGTTAATAAATAATACTAAATCTGCATCTTGTTCAATTGAGCCTGACTCACGTAAGTCAGCTAACATTGGTTGGTTGCTTTCTCTTTTTTCGGCACTACGTGATAATTGAGCAAGAGCAATTACGGGAACTTTTAATTCCATAGCCATTGTTTTGAAAGCACGGGAAATTTCTGATACTTCTTGTTGACGAGATTCAGGTCGACGACCTCCGCTCGTAACTAACTGTAAGTAATCGATTATTATTAAACCTAAGCCTTCTTCACGGTTAGCAAGGTTACGACATTTAGCTTTGATTTCGGCAGCGGTAATACTTCCATCATCAACAATTTGAATATTTGTTTCCGATAATTGACTATTAGCTTCATTAACGCGTTTCCAATCTTCATGATTCATTTGACCAGTTTGAAGTTTATATGAATCAATTTGACCAACTGCTGAACGCATTCTATTTACTAATTGTTCAGCTGACATTTCTAAGTTAAAAATAGCTACTGCTTTTTGACCTAAATGTTTGGCAGCATTAACTGCAAGATTTAACGCAAAGGCCGTTTTACCCATACCAGGTCGAGCGGCAATAATTATTAATTCACCTTCATGAAAGCCTGTAGTTGCTTTATCTAAATCATAAAAGCCACTAGGAACCCCAGTAACTGAGGATTTATTTTGAGATAAACTTTCTAGTTGCTCTTGGGCTCTAGCAATAGCATCCTTGATGTGGATAAAATCACTTGTTTCTCTTTCTTTTACCACATTTAAAATCTTTTTCTCTGCATCATCTAGCGTATGGGAAATATCTTCGTCTTCTTCATATGCATTAGTAATTATGTCTGTAGCCGTATCAATTAAGTTACGAATAACTGCTTTATCTTTAACAATCTTAATATAGTAGTCTAAATTAGCAGCTGTGGCAACTGAATCAATGACTTCACCAATGTATTCAATTCCTCCAATTGATAGTAAATTTTTCTTTTTATCTAATTCTTCTTTAACAGTTGTTATATCAACGGGAATTTTATTATCGTAACAGCTTTTAATAGCAGCAAATAACTTTTTATTTGCATCACTATAAAACATATCTTCGTTTAATTCATCACAAATTTTGGTTAAAGCATTTTTATTTAGAAATGCAACACCTAAAACACTCATTTCCGCCTCTAAGTTTTGAGGCATTTTTCTTGTTGCCATATATACCTACTTTCTAAGAGTTACTTTTATTTCACCCTCTACTTTTTTATGTAGTTGAATTTTAACAATATGTGTACCTAATGTATCAATTGGGTCAATAATGTTAATTTTCTTTTTATCGATGTCGAAACCTTTTTCTTTTAATTTTTCACAAATTTGTTTAGAAGAAATAGTTCCAAAAACTTTATCTTGATCACCAGTTTTTACAGGAATAATTATTTCAATATTTTGTAATTCTTTAGCTAATTCTTGACATTCAGCAACAAGTGACTCTTCTAAAGCTTTTTGCTTATCTAGTTTTTTAGCTAATATTTTTTTACTTGATTCAGTTGCAGCAACCGCAAGACCATTTTTAATCAAAAAATTTCGAGCATATCCATCACTAACTTCGATTATTTGATCTTTCTTACCTTGTTTTTTTACATCTTGAAGTAAGATAACTTTCATACAATCACTCCTTTATAAATGTCTGTATTTTATTATATCAAATAAAGTCAAATTAATAAATACTTAGAAAAAATTAAGAATCTAATTAAACATTTTAGTGATTTAGTAACATATTATGCCTTTTAGTGCTATAATTTTATAGAGAGAGATTTTCTTCAATATTTTGGAGGAGGGATAAAATGGATATTTTTGATTATAAAAATATTTATATGATTGGAATTGGCGGTATTAGTATGAGTGGTATCGCTGAAATATTAAAAAAATGGGATTATAATGTTTGGGGTTCAGATTCTGCACAATCTAGTCAGACCGATTGGTTGGAAAGTAATGGAATTAAAGTAAATATTGGACAAAAGAAGGAAAATATTACCCCAGATATTGATTTAGTAGTTTATACTGCAGCGATTAAGGAAGATAATCCTGAAATAATTGCCGCTAAAGAATTAAATATTCCTTTGATAGAACGTGGAGATTTTTTAGGGGAAATTACTAAATTATTTAAAGATACAATTGGAATATCTGGTACACATGGTAAAACAAGTACAAGTAGTATGGTTGCCTACTCTTTTTTAGAAGCCAATATGGATCCGTCTATTCAAGTGGGAGCTAATTTAAAAATAATTAATGGTAATTATCGCGTTGGACATAGTGATTATTTTATTATTGAAGCTTGTGAATATTGTGATAGTTTCTTAAAATTTAAACAAAGAAGTGCGATTGTTTTAAATATAGATAGTGATCATTTAGATTACTTTAAAAATATTGATAATATTACAAAGAGTTTTGAAAAATATGTGTCTATGTTACCAGAAGATGGTTATCTAGTATTAAATAGAGATGATAGTAGATGTTATTCTTTAAAAGATAAGACTAAAGCTAAGGTTATTACAGTCGGTAAGGAAGATAATGCTGATTGGTACTATAATAATGTTACTTTTAATGATGAAGGATATCCAAGTTATGATGCTTATCATAATGGCGCTTTTGTAAAAAGGATAACACTAAAGGTTACAGGAGAACATAATGTTTTTAATAGCTTATGTTGTATTGCATTATGTGATGCTTATAATATTAATATAGATACTATTGCTCAAGCTTTACTTAAATATGATGGAGCTTCAAGAAGATTAGAATATAATGGAATGTTAAATGGAGCTAGAGTGTTTGATGATTATGGTCACCATCCTACGGAAATTATGGCTACTTATAATGGCCTTAGAAATATGAAGCATAATGAAATATGGGTAGTTTTTGAGGCGCATACTTATAGTAGGCTAAATGCTCATTTAAAAGAATTTGCACAAAGTTTAATTAATTTTGACCATATTATTCTTATTGATATATATGCTGCTCGTGAAGTTAATACTTATGATATTCACGAAGATGATTTAATTAGAGAAATTAATAATTTAGGCAAAGATGCTATTCATATTTCTGATTATGATGAAGTAATTAAATATTTAGAAGCTCATGTTAAAGAAGGAGACATAATTTTAACATTAGGAGCTGGAAATGTAACGAAAATAGCTAATAAAATAAAAAAGATGAATAATTAAAAATAAAACCTCGTTTTAAAAGCAACGAGGTTTTATTTATTCATCTTTTATTTTACAAATGGTAAAAGGGCCATGTATCTTGCCCATTTAATTTGTTGAGCAATATGTCTTTGGTGCTTTGCACAAGCTCCTGTCATACGACGAGGCATGATTTTGCCTTTTTCATTTATATATTTAGAGACAATCATTACGTCTTTATAATCTACGCTTTTTCCAGCACACATTTGGCATATTTTTTTCTTTTTACGATAAAATTCAGCCATTTTAAATCCTCCTTTTAGAATGGTAGGTCGTCATCACTTAAAGCTACCTCACTACCGAAATCTTTAAATGGATCTTCGCTAATATCTGTTGTAGCTATATCTGTTTCAGAACCTACAAAATTATTTGAATCACTTGCATTATTAGTTCCTTTTCCACCTAGAAAAGTAACATTATCAGCAATTATTTCTGTTACATATCTTTTAGTTCCGTCTTGAGCATCATAACTTCTAGTTTGGATTCTTCCTTCAACAGCTACTTGAGTACCTTTTGTACAATATTTAGCAACATTTTCAGCTTGCTTACGCCAAGTAACACAATTAATAAAATCTGTTTCTCTTTCACCGTTTGGGTTAGTATAATTACGAGAAACAGCAACTGTAAAGGTTGTAGAATTAATTCCACTAGCAGTTGTACGCATTTCTGGATCTCTGGTTAATCTTCCGATAATTATTGCTTTATTCATATCTTATCTTACTCCTCATCCATTTTCACAACTAAATGTCTTAATACGTTTTCATCAAGGCCAGCTTTACGATTTAATTCAGCTTCGGCTTCTTTAGTTGCTTCAATTTGCATTACAAAGTAGTAGCCGTTTAATTCTTTCTTGATTGGATAAGCTAATTTCTTTTCGCCAAGTTCTTTAAATTCTGTAACTTTACCGCCACAAGAACTAACAACTTTTTTCATATTTTCAGCTGTTGCTTTTACTTGATCACTTTCCATTGTTGCTTTAACAATAAACATCATTTCATATTTATTCATTTTTGCACCTCCTTATGGTCTTTTCGGCTTTATATCATGTATAAAGCAAGGAGTAAATTTCTTACTCGCTTCATATTATAGCATGCGTTTTTTTTAATGTAAAGTTTATTTAATTAGATGTTAATTAAAATAATGAAATTGTAATTTAAAAAATGAAGTGCACAGAAGTTGTGCAGTAAATTTTATAATCATATATAATATCTTTTAAGCAATTT
>CANRLI010000003.1 GCA_947631475.1 uncultured Bacilli bacterium
TTATTTATTTTTTTTATGTGTCGTTAGTATTTATGGTATACTTTTTATAGTGGGTGTTGTTTATGTATTGTGTTCATTGTGGAAATAATTTAAAAGATAACGATAAATATTGTGGGAAATGTGGTAAGGCGGTATTAAATAATAGTTCTTTAACAAATAATGTTCAATCCCAACAAAACATTAAAGATATGAAACCTAAAAAGAATATAGGGGCTATTATTATAGCTTTAATATTTCCTATTTTAATAATTATTTTTTTAGTTATTTTTCTTATTAGTATTTTCTTTGTTAATGAAAATTTTAATGATGATTTAGGCAAATATGATGGCTATTATGTGTATTTAGAATCGGATATGATTCCGACAGTAAAGAAGGTTTTGGGAGCTAGAGATGTTTGTTATTATAATGATGAGTTATCTGATGATCCTGATACAACAATTGTTTTTTATGGCTATTGTATGGGTGAGTTAACTGAGAGCGATTATGATTCGTATATAACTTATTTAATAGATAATGAAAATTTTGTTGTATTGGATGAAAATGATGAGATTATTTTGGGGAAGAAATCAAATATAAATAATATGATGCTATTAGTTGAAATTGATGAATTTTCTGATCAAATATTTTATTTAAGAAAAATAGGTAATATTGATGATTATTTTTCTGATTTTGCACTGTAATTTTCTTTTTTTTAAAATATCTTAGTTGTTTTTCGCAATAAAATTTAATATAATAGTTTTAGAAATAAAGAAAGGAAGTTAAGAAGTATGACTGAAGAAGCTTTAGAATCAATATTAGCCGCTGGTATTGCCGTTATTCTTATAGTTTTGTTAATTGCTATTGCATATTTGGTATTCTATTTTATTGGTGTTGCAAAATTATATAAAAAAGCTGGAAAACCAGGATGGGCAGTTATTGTACCATTTTATAATACATATGTCTTAGTTGAAATGGTTGGTTTAAAATGGTACTGGTTTTTATTATCATGTGCTTCACTAATTGTAGGTATATTTGTTGATAGTGGAATATTACTTACTGTAGCTAATATTGTATCTTTGGTAGGTAATATTAATATTTATTATAACCTTACTAAGAAAATGGGCAAAGAACCAGTATGGACTGTTTTATTAGTTCTATTTAGTGGTATTTTATTACCTATTTTAGGTTATGGTAAAGATGAGTGGCATGCTGATGCTCTTGTTACTGAAAATGGTCTAGTTGATAATATTATGGCTAAAAGTAATGGTGGTCAAACTGCTAGTGCTCCTCAACAAGAACCAAGCAATTCATCAAATCCAACTGATGAAAATAATAATACTAATAATAACGTTTAGTATTATTTAGAAAAGGAATAATTTAATTATTCTTTTTTTTATGGTATTATTTTATTGGGTGATTATGATGAAATACGAATATCAGACAAAAGGTACTTGCTCGATGCTAATAAAATTTGACATAAATGGTAATGTTATAACAAATATTGAATTTGTGGGAGGATGTCCTGGTAATTTAAAAGCTATTGCTAAATTACTTGATGGTCAAACAGTGGAATATATTAACGAAAAGTTACGTGGTAATTTATGTGGTAATAAAGCTACTTCTTGTGCTGATCAATTAGCAATAGCTGTAACAAAGGCATTTGAGGAGATAAATAATAATGGCTAAAAAGGAAAAGGATAAAACTAGGAATGATTATATAAAACAGTATAAAAATGAAATACCTGACGATATACGTATTTTATTTGGTAAGTTTTATGTTTTTTCATTTATTTATTTAATCTTTTTTTTAATTATTTATCCTTTTATTTTAATTAAAAGTTTTAGTTTGATAAACTTAGTGCTTATTATTAGTTTCTTAACTATATTTTATCTTTTTATTGTTATTGATGTAATAAAAAAGAAAAAACAATTTAGATCTAATTTATTTATTTTGTTAATAATATTAGTTTTTATTGCTATATCTTTTTCGATTGTTAAATTTTGGTTTTAACTTGAATTTTAGTATATTTTTTGTATAATACATGTTATAATTGTTTAGTTATTAATGAGGAGGTGCGTTATGAGAACTTATAAAGCAAATTTACCTGAAGGTGTTAAAAAAACATTTGGTGCAGTCAGAGGAGTAAAAGTTAAATTAGTAGCGAAAAACTCTAATAAAAATAAAAAGAATAAAAAGAATAAAAAAGAGAGTAAGTAGTATAACAGATGAAAGTCTGTTTTTTATTTTGTCAATAGATGTTATAATAGAGTTGGTGGTTTTATGAGAAAAGCAATAGTTTTAATTATGTGCTTTTTATGCTTAACTGGGTGTAGTAAAAAAGATAATAATGTTGAAAATAATTTAGATTCTCATTCTCAAGATACTGAATTTAAATTAAAAAAAATTGATGAAGAAAAAGATTTTGTAGTAGTAAATGAAAATCAAAGAATATTAGTAAATAATGAAGAATATGTTCTTAATACTTTGCAAATTAATTTAAATAGTGAAGAAGTAGCAAATGTTAATTTGGAAATAAAGACTTTTGTTAATAATAGCATAAAGAAATTTGTTTTAAATGGTAATGAACTACAACAAGGAAATATTATTAATTATGATTATTATGTTAGTCAGGATTATATATCTATTATTCAAAGATATCATTTGTATTACGATGGTTTGATTGGTGAAGAGAAGGATAATGTTTATGTTGTTTCTCTACATACAGGTAAAGTAGTTAATTCTTTGGAATTACTTAGTAATTATAATCTAGATGAAGATGCTTTTTATAAGTTATTGGAAGAAAAGATTGATAGTGAAGATAAATTATTTACTTTGTTAAATATTAAAAATCATGGTTATAGTTTATATGTTAATAATGAAAATAAATTATGTGTTATTTACCGTGAAATTACTGATGATAGTAACATAAAAAAAGAACTCAGTTTGACATAAACTGAGTTTTTAAATGAAGCTACTTAAGCCACTCATACATATTTTATTAATAAAAATGGCTACATTCTGAGGATCATCTTGGCATTCTTCCTTAATCCATTTTTTTATTATGCCAATAGAACCATCAACTATAAAACTATAAATTTTTTCTAAGTCGTTAGCAGAAGCTTTTCTTAATAATTTTTTCCATTCCTCAATACTTTCATCATATACTAAACGTAATATTCTTCTTAAAAAAGTATGATCGCCATTTTCACTTAGTAATCTGGTATATATTTCTTTTTTTGATGCAAATGTTTCGATGATTTTACTGGTAAAAGAAATTAAGTAGTTTCTTTTAATTTCTGGAATTATTTGGGCTAAATCAGAGATTAAAGAATTTTCTATTTTAAGAACTAAATCTTCAATGTCTTTGTAATATTTATAAAAGGTCGTTCGATTTATATTAGCTTTGTGACATAATTCTAAGACAGTGATATCTTCTAATCGCTTATTTTTTAGAAGTTCTAATAAAGTATTTGTTAATTTCTTTTTACTTTTTAAAATTCTTTTGTCCATATTATCACCTTTATTCATTTTCATTATAATATACTTTAAATGATAAATCAACACTATGTTTATTATACAAGAATTTATTAATTAGCACTTGAGTATTGACAGTGCTAATTAATAGTGGTATTATTCAATTGATTGAAAGAAAAAGGAAGATGAATAATGAAGAAAAAACAGTTTAAAACAGAATCAAAAAAAATATTGGATTTAATGATTAACTCTGTATATTCAAATAAGGATATATTTTTAAGAGAGTTGATATCAAACGCTAGTGATGCGATTGATAAATTATATTATAAATCTTTAACTGATCGTAAAGTTAAACTAGATAAAGATGATTTTTGTATCAAAGTTAATATTGATAAAGAAGCTAGAACTATTTCTATTATTGATAACGGAATAGGAATGAGTGAACAAGAATTAGACGAAAATTTAGGTACCATAGCCAAAAGTGGGTCTTCTTTATTTAAAGAAATGAATGAGAAGAATAAAGATATCAATATAATTGGCCAATTTGGAGTTGGATTTTATTCAGCATTTATGGTTGCGAAAGAGATTAGGGTTTTAAGTAAAGCCTATGGCAGTAATGATGCTTATGAATGGATTAGTGATGGAGCTTTAGGATACGAAGTAAATAAAGCTTCTAAAAAGGATGTTGGTACTGAAATTACGTTACTTTTAAAAGATAATAATGAAAATGATAATTATGATGAATTCTTAGAACAACGTAGAATTGAGGGGATTATTAAAAAGTATTCTGATTATGTAAAATATCCGATTATTATGCAAAAAGAAGTAAGTAGCGATGATAAGAAGAAAAAACCGCAAGTAAAAGATGAAACTATTAATAGTATGATTCCTATATGGAAAAGAAATGAAAGTGAAGTAACTAAAGAAGAGTATAATTCATTTTACTCTGATAAGTTTTATGATTTTGAAGAACCAGCTAAGGTAATTCATAGTAGTGTTGAAGGTCAAATAGCTTATAATTCCTTACTATTTATCCCATCTCATGCTCCTTATGATTATTATACGAAAGAATATGAAAAAGGCTTACAGTTATATTCTAATGGTGTATTAATTATGGATAAATGTGCTGATTTGTTACCTGATTATTTTAGCTTTGTTAAAGGCTTGGTCGATAGTGAAGATATTTCATTGAATATCTCTAGAGAAATGCTTCAGCAAGATAGACAATTAAAATTAATTGCCAAGAGTATTGAAAAGAAAATTAAAATAACTTTAGAAGATATTCTTAAAGATGATAGAAGCACCTATGAAAAGATTTTTGATGCCTTTGGAATGCAACTAAAATATGGTATTTATAGTAGTTATGGAATGAATAATGAGACATTAAAAGATTTGTTATTGTTTTATAGTTCTAAAGAGAAAAAGCGTATTACTTTGAAAGAATATATTAGTAATATGAAAGAGGGTCAGGAAAAAATATATTATGCTAGTGGCGATAGTATAGATAAAATAGACTTACTTCCTAATGTTGAAAGATTTAAAGATAAGGACTACGAAGTTTTATATTTATGTGATTATGTAGATGAGTTTACTATTCAAGCTTTAATGGAATATGAAGGTAAAAAATTTGCCAATGTAGCTTCAGAAAGTACAGATATAGATGATCCAAAAGAAAAAGAAGAATTAGAAAAACGTAATAAGGAATTTGAAGATATGTTTAAGGTTATGAAAGAGGCCTTACCTGAAGTTAAAAATATTAAATTTACTAATAAACTTAAGAATCATCCAGTATGTTTAAGTACGGAAGGAAATATTTCTTTGGAAATGGAAAAGATTATGAATACGATGCCTACGGGTGAAAATGTTAAAGCTGATGTGGTTTTAGAAATAAATGGTAGTCATCCAATAGCTGAAAAATTAGAAAAGCTATATAAAAATGATAAAGAACAATTAGCTATTTATACCAAGATTTTGTATAATCAAGCTCGCTTAATTGAGGGAATGACTATTGAAAATCCAACTGAATTAACCAATGCTATATGTGATTTACTAAGTAAATAAAATAGATAGAATAAATGTAACTGTCAATAAATAATAAATTATAAACAGATATTTATTCTTCTTTTTTTGGCTTTATGTTATTATATACTTAGAATAATAAGGAGAAGGCAGAATGAAAGATAAAAATTCTGGTAAATTATATGGTAGAGCCCGTCGTATTGAATTTGGTAAAAAAATTCTTTATGCAGTTATTGCAATAGTAGCTATTGCGATAACAATTAACTTTGTGGTTAATTATAAGGGCTTTGTAGATAATAATGTAAATTTCGCGTATTTAAAGCAATATATGGAAGCTAAAGGATATTATTGTAATCAATTGCAAAATTCTGGAGGACAATGTATTTTACATGGAGAAATAAGTACATCAACTTTCACAAGATACGAAGATGGCTTTGATTTTACTGTTAAATCAAATGCTTATAATTTAAATATTAAGCATATTTCTACGAAGGAAGATTATATTACTTTTAAAACAAATGTTAATGCCTTAACAGGTTATAAAAGTAAAAATTATACATGCAATGTTAAAAATAATATTATTGGCGAATTAGAAGAGTGTATAGATGAAAATCAGGAGACTCTGGATTCAGATACTTATTTAAGTATTATAAAATTAGCCATTCAAGATCTTAATAATTTTATAGATAGCTCAGGATATGATAAAAAGAGCTTAATGAATGATTATAAGTGGATAAAAAAATAATCCAAATTGAACTTTGAATAGTTTAATTCAGATTATTTTTTTTGTGCTTTTTTTTCTTTTCCTTAGAAGGATTAACATCTTTTATGTTATTATTTTTTTCTTTGATGTCTTCATCATTAGTGTCATTAACAATTAATGTTGTAGTGCCAGGATCAATTGGTTCAGTAGTTCCTTTAGTATAAAAAATGTAACCTACAATTTCTAAACCAGCATATATCATCATGATAATACCAATTGTAGCTGGAATAACATCACCATATATAATAGTGTAAATTCCAACCGCAATAAGCAATATAGCGACTGCTAAAAGAGGAATAAATTTTTGATTCTTAGTATTTAAAGATAAAACATTTATCAATCTTATAATACCACTAAATAATATCCAAGCCCCAATAATAAATCTTATAAATTGTTCTACAATATTGGAAAAGAAGATAAAAATTATTGCAAATACTAAAGACACAATCCCAATAATTAAATTACTTTTTTTGGCCGTGTTTTCAGTATCTTTACTATTTAAATAAAAAATAACTAAATTAATGATTGAACTAACAGCTAAAACAATTCCTATAATGACAGATAAAAATGATATTACAGTATCAGCATTAGTAAAAAGGATTGCGCCAATTATAAAGTATATTATGGAACTTATCAAAGATGATTGTGATGAATAAGACTTAACATTTATTTTCATTTAATAACCTCTTTTCGATATTTTTATTATACAACATTGTCAATGATTTTATCAATAAGTTATGTTTTTATGCTTTTATATGTGTTATAATAAAGAAAATAATAGGGAGGGTGTTATATGCTAGATTTTGATACGACGTTAGAATTAATGAAAAAATATGGGTTTAGTTCAACTTCAGTACACCCTTATATTTATCAAAATGGGGATTCAATAGGAATATGTTATTCTTATTTAGATGATAATTATGGTTCTTTAGAGAGAATTAAGATATTTGATACAAAGGAATCTTTGGAAGAATTTTTAATTCAATTAAATTGGTTAAAAATTAATGGTAAAACTTATCATGTACGAATGATTTTAGATAATTATGAATCTATGAATCCTAAAGTATTATTTTTACGTAATGAAAAAATCATGATGACAGGGGAAATGTTTGATATTGATACAGTTGATATGCGTGAGTCACAAAGAAAGCAGATGGACGAAGTATCGCAAATCTTATATGAAGCGGGGGATTTGTTTTTAGTTTATGATGAAGTAAAAGAAAGACAACTGCAATATCTAAAAAAAATTGTGGAACTAAAAAATACTCTTCGTCAAAAATATTTTGATTTGCAAAAAGAAATTGATATTTATAATAAAGTTAAAGTGGAGAGAAATTTGACCCTTTTGCCGGAAGTTATTGATGTTGGTAATATTAATGAAGCAATGGAGATAACTTTGAAAGACCGATATAATATGTATATTGCCAATAGACCTGATTTGGCTGAGATTAAGGACTTTATAAAGGAAGTATGGGATTTAAATTTAAACTTAGAACTTAATGTTAAGTATTATGAGGCTCAAAAAGAAGAAAATGATTTACGTAATGAATTAAAAACGGTTGAACAAAAATTAGCTTTGATGAAAAATTTAAACGATGATTATAAGCCATTATTTGGGATAGATTTAGTTAGTCGTTTTAGAAAAATAAATACGGATTGTAAAAATGAAAGTAATTATATTTCTGAGAATTATGTAGCTGAAAAATTAGATAGTATGAATAGAAAATATGCTGTTTATGATAGATTGGATTTACTTTATACGTCTGATTATTTAAGAGAAGCGATTCAAAATACTAATTATGCAGATTTAGCTATTAAATATGCTAAAGGTGCTAAAGACGAGTCTATTAATAGAACGAAGTTGCCTTTAAATGAAGTAGCTATGAATTTATCTTTAAAATATCGTGATAGCTTATTACCTGATGAACAAGCTATATTAGTTTTATATAATAATCATAAATATAGAAGACTTTGTAATGAGATTTTAGAATTAGATAATTTTGACCAAATGCCGATAAATGATGTAATTAAAAAGATTAGTTATATTAAAGGTTTTTCGAAACTTAAAACAGAATGTTATGATAGTGTGAAAAAAAGGATAGATGATCCAGTTAATCAATCAATTAAAAACTCTTTATTTAATAGCTTTGATTTTACTAGTTTTGAAACGTTTTTAAGTTCATTAATTAAACAATTAGTTAAGTTACGCAATTTAAGAAAAATGAATCTTAATAGTGATATTAATATGTATTCTATGATAAAAGATACCAATGAAATAAATGGTAAAAAGTTTATCGTAGTTACTAATGATTTAAATTCTTTATTAGCTGAAGCTAAAGAAAATCATTCAACGATTGGAATAGCGTTATTAAAAGAAGGTTTGCCAGTTATGTATTCTCCATATTATTTTGATTTAGGTGATATATATAGTAAAGGGGCATCTTTACAAATGGCTATTAAAGAAATGGTAAATTTTGAATTGCTAATAGAAATGACAGGTAATTTAATTAATATTGATAATAGTAAGATTGATGTAGCAAGATATTATACTGTTCCAAAGATTACAGAAAATATTTCTTATGTAGATGATATAAAGTTAGGATATAAAACAACTTTTTGTAAATATGCTATTATGAATAATAGTTTAAATTCATTACAAAATACGGTAGTTAAACCAGTGACAAATGATACAACTCCTACAGTTGGTTTAAATAATACAATTCCTAATCCTAATCCTGTAGCCGTTGCAAATAAACCGTCTATACCAGTACAAGTTAATCAAGTAAAGCCTGAAGTAAAAAATATTTCTAGTCCTGCAACTGCAACAAATAATGTAGTTAAGAATGCTGTAGCTAGTGGCGTTAGTAAAAATGTGCAGCCTCAAGCAAAGGTAAATAATGAACCTAAAGTAGCTGTGGCATCATCAGCTTTACCACCTAAATCTGTTTCATCTTCAGTAAAACCTGCAATATCTGATGGATCAAAAGCATCTTTGCCAACTAATAAAACATCGGTATCTACTATGCAACCAAAAGTGATAAAAAAAGATAATGTTCCATCTGCAGTGGTTAGTAATTTGAATAGTCCACAGGATAGTAAGACTAATGTAAAAGTGAATACTCCTCAATCAACTGTGACCAAAAGTAGTGTTCAACCTGTTAAAACACCAGTAGTAGCAAAACCACAAAATACTGTAATAAAAGGTAACAGTGAAGTTTCGGCAAATACTAAGCCTACTACTAATGTAGACAAAGATAAAAAGGTAGAAACTAAAGTACCAAATGTTTTACCAAGTAAAGAAAATGTCGTAACGACTAAACCTGTTGAACCAGGTATTGCTCAAAAACCAGCTGCTTTAAAAAGTACTGTAGTAGTTAGTAAAAATGCTGATTTAAAACCACCATTAAAAACAGCACCTACGATAGTAAAGGTGCCTACGATTAAAAAGCCAGTATCTAACCAAGTTAATCCAAGTAATAATACTTCATCGACTAATCAGGTGCCATCAGCAAAGATATCTACTAGTGAGCCAATAAAAGGTAAAAGTCCAGTTACGGTTACACCTAGTAATCCAACTGTTAATAAAATAACGCCACCAGCTAGTGAACAAAAGGTTATAAAAGTATCTTCAGTTAAACAGCCTGTTAAAACAGCTATAAATCAAGCAAAGGTAATAAGTAAAGAAAATAGTCCTAAAAATAATGATATAAATTCACAGAAACAATTATCTAGTGTAGTTAATAAGAAAGAGTGATAAGAATGAAAATATTAGATTTATTAAAAGAATTTGTGCCGACTTTAAAAAAGTATGTTAATTATTTGATGAAAGTAGATTTCAAAGGTTTATTTATTAATACAATTATTATTCTATGTTTAATTTTGTTAGCAGCTTTTGTTTATGTTCCTCTTGGAATAGTTCAAGATGTTTTAAATAGTCTATTACAACTATTTATTCCGTTAACAGGAACATTTGGTTTAATTTATTCTTTATTATTTAAAATAATAGGAGCTCTACTTGCAATCATAGTTTTTATCTACTTGTTTAATAAAAGATTTGAAGATATTGAAAATAAAGAAAAAGAAGAAAAAAGAGAAGTAAATAATAAAAAAGTTGGAGAAACTGAAAAAGATAATTTAGATTTACCAAAAGAAAAGGAATAAGATTGTAATACTGAATATTAGGATTTTAATCCTTTTTTTATTTTATTTATGTAAAGGTTGCTTTTTAATTGCTTTAAAACTTGTCAATTATTTTAAAATGTGGTATTGTGTTCCTTGGGTTTTAAAAACAAGAAGTGGGGAAGTTATATGGATAAAATAATAAATATAGCTGTAGTAGCGCATGTTGATGCTGGTAAAAGTACATTAGTTGATGCTCTTCTTAATCAAAATGGCGTTTTTCGTGAAAATGAAGAAGTAGTTGACTGTGTAATGGATAGTAATGACATAGAAAGAGAAAGAGGAATTACTATTTATTCCAAAAATTGTGCTATTAGGTATAAAGATTATAAAATTAATATTGTGGATACGCCTGGTCATGCCGATTTTTCTTCAGAAGTAGAACGAATTATGAAAACTGTTGATACAGTAATATTACTTGTAGATGCTGCTGAAGGACCTATGCCTCAAACAAGATTTGTTTTAAATAAGGCGTTAGAACAAAATTTGAAACCAATTTTATTTATAAATAAAATAGACAAAAAGGATGCTCGTCCTCAAGAAGTTGTGGATATGACTTTTGATTTATTTATGGAATTAAATGCGACTGATGAGCAATTAGATTTTCCAATTGTTTATGGAATTGCTAGAGAGGGAATTGCTCAACTTTCTTTAGATGAACCAGGTAAAGATATATCACCATTACTTGATATAGTCTTAAAACAATGTAAACCTTATGAAGGTAATGAAAATGACCCATTACAAATGCAGGTTAGTTCTTTAGATTATGATTCATTTATTGGTAGATTAGGAATTGGTCGTGTTACAAAAGGAAAAATAAAAAATGGACAGACTGTTGCTTTAGCTAAAAACGACGGAACTATTTCATCTTTTAGAATATCTAAATTATTTGTTGAGGAAGGTATTAAAAGGGTTGAAAAAGACGTAGCTTATTATGGCGATATTGTTACTTTTGCTGGGTGTCCTGATATTTCAATTGGGGATACGGTTTGTGATAAAGATAATATTAAGCCAATGGAACCTATTGTAATTGAAAGACCAACCTTAAGTATGGATTTTTTAGTCAATTCTAGTCCTTTTGCTGGTAAAGATAAGTTAAGTAAATTTATAACTAGTAGACATATTAAAGAACGATTAGAAAAAGAATTGGAGACAAATGTTGGTTTAGAAGTAGAGGAATTACCAGATTCTGATGGTTATAAAGTATCAGGACGTGGAGAATTGCATTTGTCAATTTTGTTGGAAAATATGCGTCGTGAAGGTTATGAACTAAGTGTGTCAAAACCAGAAGTTTTATATAAAGAAGTTAATGGAGTAAAATGTGAACCATTTGAAAAGGTTATTGTTAATTGTCCTTCTGAGTATTCGGGTACTATTATTAATGATTTACAAGAAAGAAAAGCTACCTTAGAGGTCGTTAATAATGATGAAAATAATTATGTTCATTTGGAATTTAGTGCTCCTACACGTGGTCTGATTGGCTATCGAAGTGCATTTATAACTAATACTAAAGGTGAAGGAGTTATGGTTCGTAGTTTTGATGAATACAAACCTTGTGTTGGGGAAATTAGCGGACGTAAAAATGGTGTTTTAGTTTCAATGGAAAATGGTAAAACATTAGGATTCTCATTATTTAACTTACAGGATAGAGGAACTTTAATTGTTGGCCCAGCAGAAGAAGTATATGTTGGTATGATTGTGGGAATTAACAATCGAGATAATGATTTGAATGTTAATCCATGTAAAAATAAACAACTTACTAATACACGTGCTTCGGGAAGTGATGAGGCAATTGCTCTTATTAAACCTAAGACATTCTCTTTAGAGGAAGCATTAGAGTTTATTGAAGACGATGAATATGTGGAAGTTACACCAAGTGCTATTCGTTTAAGGAAAAAGATTCTTGATCCTAATGAAAGATTTAGATTAAACAGAAAATAAGTAAATTTCTGTTTTTTTTATTGTGTTATAAATAAAAAATGTTTATAATAAAACGCAAAAGTTGGTGGGTTTATGGTATCAGTATGTGAATTAAATGAAGAAGATATAGAAAAATATAAGCTTGTTTTTCAAGCTTGTTATGACTTATTTAATGATGTGTCTGGTTTATATTACAAAATAAAAATAAATGGCAATGAAAGAATATTACATAGAACGGAAAATCTTTTTACTGTATTCGAATTAGAAAACGAAATTATTAACTATGAAATGTTTGCAGTGGATGAAGATTATAAAATAGTTGAAGTGGGTTTTGATGATTATGAAATGCATCGTCTTGGTGAGGATAATGTTTTTCAAAGAAGAGATAATGGAGTTGCTGAAGTTATTAAACCGATTGTTAGAACTAATGGAGACGATTTTGAGGGATATAATGGTTTGATAATGTATACGCAATATAATAAAAATAATGATATGAGAGTGATAATTACTTATCAGCATAATTTTTATAATGGACAAGGAAAATTATTCCCTTTTCATGCAAAAGTACCTTTTCAAATAACCATACAAAAGCATGTTGCTTTAAAAGACAAAGGTCTTAAAATTCCTTTTTGTCAAGAGACATATATTAAAAGAACTTTTGATTATAATGATGAGCCTAAGTATTATACTTGGGCAACGATGAAAGATTTTGGCGTTGTTGCTACTTTGGGCAAAGATGTTGTTAGTTTACAAGGAACAAGTGATATAACAAGATATTATAAAGAGTTGTTTGTGACAAAAGATTATCGAGCAGTTTCATTATTCCCATTCTGTTGTCAGTATAAGATAGATGATATTAATGACTATCTAAAAAGTAAAGGGTTTAGTACTTCTATACCACAAATTTTAATTGATGATTATAATGATGATTTATATGAGCTTAATATTTATCAAGAATTAGCTGATTATATAAAAGAGATAGAAGAAAATAAGGATTATTCAAATGCTAGTCCAGTGGTTTTAAAATTAACGGTAGATGAAGGTGGGGATAAAGTTGGCAAGAATTATAAAATGTGAAGGTGAGGTACTAGAAAAGATACCTAATATAATGGGTCATATTTATGAATATTTTAAAGAAAAACCACTAGTCGTTTATGCTGTTATAGATGAAAATAAGCAAATAGGTTTTATTGCTAAGGATTTTGATAATGGTATTTATCTTAAAACAGCAAGTAGTGATTATGATATTATTCCTTTTCGTTTAAATGAAGATGGGACATTGGGGGTATTTAAAATAGGTGATAATACTATTTTTAAAAATAATTTGGAAATTAAAAAAACTAAACTGATGGAGATAAAAGATAGTACAAATGATGTTTTTATGATAGATGGACAAGGAATACAGTATTGCCTTGGTATTAGAAAGTTAGATAATGAAGATGTAGACGGCTATAATGGAATGGTATTTTTACTACAATATAATCCTCAAACTGATGTTTTATGTGATATTAAATATCAACAAATGTATTATGAAAATGGTGGTAAAAATTTAATATATGATTTTCACACTAATATTATTGATGCTTTATCTATTGAGGAAAATTATTGTAAATGTCAAAAACGTCGTGGTTTTCTTGGACCTAATTTTAAGTATTATACAAAATATGAATTTGGTACTGGTATGTTAGGATATGTGATATCAACAATTAAAGATTATGGTTTTGTGAAAACGATGCGTAATGGTTCTTATGACTTACAAAAAAGTGATAGAATCGTTCGTTATGTTAAAAGCGCTTATCTATGTAAAGATGGTAGTTATTGTGATTTATGGCCTTTTGCATTGCAAAAAACTACGGATGAGATAAATAAGATAATTGAAGAGTATGGGTTTAAAAATCAAATACCAGATATTTTATTGGATGTTTATAATGATTACGATCAAGTTAGTTGTGAATTACATGGATTAATAGAACAGATAAAAAATATTGAATTAAAAGAGGATAATGAAATGAGTGTGCATCTACAATTGGTTATAGAAAGTATGACGGAAGATAATTGATTTTTAGACAATTAATGATATACTTAATTAAGAAAAAAGGAGTGAAACTATGCGTGAATTTACAGAACAGGAATTGGTAAGAAGAGAAAAGGCAGATAAAATAAGAGAATTAGGTCTTGATCCTTTTGGTCATAAATTTGAACGAACAGGTTATGCCGCGGCGATAAAAGAAAAGTATGCAAATGTAGAACATGATGCTTTTGAAAATATGAATGATACTGTCACAGTGGCCGGTAGAATTATGTTTATTAGAAAAATGGGTAAGGCATCTTTCTTTTCAATTAAAGATAAAACGGGTTCTATTCAAATTTATATTTCTATAAATGATATAGGAGAAGATGCTTATACTTTATTTAAAAGTGCTGATATAGGTGATATTGTTGGCGTATATGGTAAAGTAATGAAAACTCAAACAGGTGAGGTAACTATTAAGTGTTTAGAGTATACTCATTTAGTTAAAGCATTGAAACCATTACCTGAAAAGTTTCATGGACTTACGGATATTGAAGAAAGATATAGAAGACGTTATGTTGATTTAATTGTTAATGATGAATCTAAACGTGTGGCTTTTTTAAGACCAAAGATTATTAGATGTATCCAAAATTTTATGGATAATCAGGGTTTTACAGAAGTTGAAACTCCTATTTTGTCTACTTTGCTTACTGGAGCTAGTGCTCGTCCATTTGTAACCCATCATAATACACAGGATTTGGATATGTATCTTCGTATTGCTTTAGAGTTGCCACTTAAAAGATTATTAGTTGGTGGTATGGAAGCTGTTTACGAAATTGGTCGTGTCTTTAGAAATGAAGGAATGGATCCTAAACATAATCCTGAGTTTACTTTAATGGAAGCTTATTTAGCATATAGTGATTTAGAAGGAATGATGGATTTAACTGAAAAAATGTATCAGACAATCGCTACAGATGTTATTGGTAAAATGGAATATAATTTTGGGGGATATGAGATAAATTTAGAGGGTCCTTGGAAGAGAATAAGTATGGTTGATGCAATAAAAGAACAAACGGGCCTTGACTTTAAAAAAGAGATGAGTCTTGATGAGGCTTTAAAACTGGCTTCAGAGCACCATATTGAAGTTCAAGAACATGAAAAGACCGTGGGTCATATTATTAATTTATTTTTTGAAAAATATGTTGAAGAAACTTTAATTCAACCAACCTTTTTATATGGACATCCTGTGGAAATATCACCACTTACAAAGAAAAATCCCGATGATCCAAGGTTTGTCGATAGATTTGAATTGTTTATAGCTGGTAAAGAATTTGCTAATGCTTATACAGAATTAAATGATCCTATTGATCAGTTGGAAAGATTTGAAGAACAATTAAAAGAAAAAGACTTAGGTAATGAAGAAGCAAATGATATAGATATGGATTTTATAGAAGCTTTGGAATATGGAATGCCACCTGCTGGCGGAATAGGATATGGAATTGATAGATTATGTATGCTATTTCTAGAGCAAGAGTCAATTCGTGACGTTTTATTATTTCCAACAATGAAAGAACGAGGAGGTAAAGAGTAATCTTTATCTTTTTTGTGTGTAAGGAGCTAATATGTGTTATAATTTGGCTATAGGAGGTTAAATTATGAAGAAAAAAAGTGATAAAATTATTTTATTATTGATTATGATTTTAGTATTTTCTGTCTTGTCTTGGGTTATTCCAGGAGGTAGTTTTGCGACGGGAGCTTTTGTTAAAAGTTCAATGGCAAGAGTTGGAATATACGAATTATTTGTAGCATTTTTTTATTCATTTAGTAGTAGAATAATTGATGTAACGTATATCTTATTAATTGGTGGTTGTTATGGTGTTTTGATTAATACAAAATCGTATCGTAAGTTAGTTGATAAGACGGCTAATTTGATTTTAAATAAAGAAGCTATTGCTATGCTTATTATAACTTTGGTAATGGGATTGTATGTATCAATATCAAATCAAATGCTTTTGTTATTTTGTTTAGTCCCTTTTATAGTATCTGTTTTTTTAAGAAATGGTTGTAAGAAATTGACAGCAATCAGTGCTGCTTTTGGTGGTATCTTTATAGGTTTGATTGGGCAAACTTTTGGAACTTATGGAATGGAAGCTATTAATAGTTTGATTGCTACTTTACCTGACCCAGTAGATTCACTAATAGGGGTAAAGATTGTTATCTTTGTTGTTACTTATGCTTTATTTAATACATTTGCGATAATGTATTTAAATAAATATAAAAGATCGGCTGATGGAGGGCAATATGATTTGTTTTGTCCCGAAGTTTTAGATGAAAGCAAAGTTAAAAAGAGAAATAAAACTAAAATATGGCCAACTATAGTAATGTTTTCTATCATGTTAATTGCAATAGGTTTAGGTTATATAAGTTGGAAAGATAGTTTTGGTATTAACTTTTTTTCAGAATTACATACTAATTTTGAAAATGCTTTAGTTATAGGTGATGATGTACCTTTATTGTCTTCTTTATTTGGTTCTTACCTAACTGGTTTTGGAGAATATTCTGATTTGTTGTTTGCAGCATTTTCAGTATTTGTAACAACGATTATTATTGCTTTAATAAATAAAATTTCAATTAGTGATTTTATTAAATATTTTGGTTCTGGTGTTAAAAATATATCTAAGGTAGCATTTATTTATATTTTGGTATATTCATTAGTAGTATTATTAGCATTATTTCCTTGGCCATTAACTTTAATTAATATGTTCTTTGGTAAGGGTAACTTTAATATATTTGCTTTGCCATTAATTGCAATAGTAGCTTATTTATTTGCTATAGACTTTCCTTCTTTTGGTCAAATGTTTGGGGCATATTTAATCGTAACTTATATGGAAGATATTGCTTCAGCAACATTAATTTGGCATTTAGGCGGAGCTATTGCAACGGTATTTGTTCCAACGAGTGTTATCTTATTAATAGCTCTTACTTATGGCGATATTCCTTATATTAAGTGGTTAGGATATATTTGGAAGTTTGTTGTTTCATTACTTATCGCAGTATTTATTATATTGGGAGTAGCGATATTGATGTAATAAAGAAGTTTTTACTTCTTTTTTTCTTTGGGTAAGCATATGTTTTAATAGGTGAGCTTATGGAAGAACTATTTATAATGGCTGAAGAAGAAATGAAGTTATTGAAGCAACCTTATGTGGGGACTGAACATTTTTTATTGGCATATTTAAAAAAGAATCCATCTATTATGACAATTTCTTATAACACATTTAAAAATTATTTAATAGAAATTATTGGTAGTTCTTATAAAACAAGTGATTACATATTATATACGCCTATCTTAAGAAGTATTAGAACAAATAAGGATAATGCTAAGGAAGCGGTTTTAGAAATATTAAGTAATACTGATAGTATTGCTTATAATATTTTACTTAGTAAAGGGGTTAATATTGAAAAGTTATATAATGAAATAAATACTAATGGTTAGTATTTTTTTATTGAGTAAAATGTGTTAAAATAAAAGCACTTAGATTTATGAAAGGTGGGATAGTTATGAGAATTTATAATTCTTTGACGGATAAGGTAGAAGAATTTGTACCTATTAATGAGGGTAAGGTATCAATGTATGTTTGTGGACCTACAGTATACAATTATGTTCATATCGGCAATATGCGTCCAGTATTAACTTTTGACATGGTTTATAATTATTTAAAATACTTAGGTTATGATGTTACATATGCATCTAATTTTACTGACGTTAATCCAAAAATTATTATGGCAGCTTCAGAATTAGGTATTACTGAAAGAGAAGTTGCTGATAGGTTTATTAAAGCTTATTTTGATGATTTGGAGTCTTATAACTGTTCCCAAATTGATTATCGTCCTCGAGTAATTGAACATATGGACCATATATATGACTTTATTCAGAAGTTAATTGATAAAGACATGGCTTATGAAGTTGATGGTGATGTTTATTTTAGAGTTAATAAAATTAACGATTATGGGGTATTATCTAATCAAAATAGGGAAGAATTAATGAGTGGTGCTAGAGTTGAAGTTGATGAGAAAAAAGACAATCCTTTAGATTTTGCCCTATGGCGTAAAACAAGTGAAGGTGAACAGTTTGATTCTCCATGGGGTAAGGGTATTCCAGGATGGCATACAGAGTGTGTCGTAATGATTAATAGTCTTTTTGGGGAAAAAATAGATATTCATGGTGGAGGAGTAGATTTGAAGTTTCCCCATCATGAAAATGAAATTGCTCAGAGTATGGCTCTAAATAGTACCCATTTGGCTAATTACTGGATGCACAATGGCCATATTAATGTTAATGGTGAAAAGATGAGTAAGTCTTTAGGAAACTTTGTTTTAGCAAAAGACTTAATTAAATTACATAGCCCTAATGTTATTAAATTAGCTTTATTTAAAACTCATTATCGTTTACCTCTTAATTTAACTGATGATTTATTTAATGAAGCAACTATAATAGATAAAAAAATATATGATGCTTTAAAGCAGGCAAATTTAAAAATTCAAATAGAAAATTTGCAAGTAGGTAAAACTACACAAGATGAAAATATTAATAAGATAATGGATGAAGATTTTAATACTCCTAATTTAGTTACTTATTTAACTGATTTGGTTAAAGAATTAAATAGTGCGTTAAGAGGTAATGGCAATATTGAAGAATCATACGATAAAATATTTTTAATTAATAATATATTGGGTTTAAAATATGAGTTGCCAGTTATGAGTGAAGATGATAAAGAAATTTATAATAAATGGCTTAGTTGTCGAGAAAATAAAGATTTTGAACAAGCTGATCGCTTAAGAGTTGTATTAGCCGAAAAAAATATAATTTAGAGGTGAAATTATTTGGAAAATATAGTTTTATACTTATTAGCTTTAGTAATACCAACAATCGCAAGCATTAATATTAATACTTGTTATGCCAAATATAAAAGTATAAGTAATAAGAAAAAATTAAGTGGATTTGAAGCGGCTAGAAAAATTTTAGATGAAAATGGTTTAAAAGATATGTATGTTGTTGAAGTTAAAGGTAATTTAACGGATCATTATGATCCAACTCAAAAAGTTGTTAGACTATCATCCGATGTTTTTCATGGCGAAACCATCGCCGCCGTTGCTGTCGCAGCTCATGAGTGTGGTCATGCTATTCAAGATAAAGAAAATTATGCTTGGATGAAATTTAGGTCAACGATTTATCCAATAATTAATTTTGGCACAAATATGGCTTATATTTTATTAATTGTGAGTTTGTTATTACAAATTGTTGATTTCTTAATGATTGCAGTAGTAATGATCTTCTTAAGTTTAATTTTTCAACTTGTTACATTACCTGTTGAATTTGACGCTAGTAAAAGAGCTTTAAAGTGCTTGAAAACTTACGACTTAGTTAGTGAAGATGAACACGAAGGTAGTGAAAAAGTTTTAAAAGCAGCAGCTTTAACATATGTAGCTGCGGTCTTATCTTCAATTCTTAACTTGATTAGATTACTTAGTATTTCTTCAAGAGATAACTAATAATGATTAAAAAGATGATTAAATAAAAATGATGTGTAAATAATTTTTAAATTTAATCATCTTTTTTTTAGGAAATGGTATAATAAAAATGTATAGTAGAGGTGGCAATAATGAATATAATTGGAAGAAAGTCTAAAGATACATCTGCTAATTATTTTTATGGCGTAAATGTTAATGATCAGGAAGCGGTTAGACAAGAATATAATCGTTTACGAAAAAAGCATAGAAATATAACGATTTTAGTTATTATTGTATTAATCTTATTGAGTTTAATAATTGTCGATTTTTACCGTGTTAATTATTATCAGGCTAAACCTCTTTTTGCAATTCAAAAGAAAGTGGAAAAAGGAACTTTATTTAATGGTATAGGGTATAAAGTTTTGTATTGTCAAAGTGGTGAACGATATATTGGATCAGTTTTATATAAAAGTTGTGATGAATTTGATGAAAGAACATTTGCTAATATTGTTTATGAAAAAGTAATTGATTATTCTGTTAAGAATAAAACTTTAAACAGAGAAGAAGTAGATCAATTTTTGATTAATAATGTTATTTTTGATGAAGAAAATGATGAAGGTGGTGCTGATTATCTAGCTGATATATCATTTACTTGTAAGGATGGTAGTGATAAATGTTTTAAAACAGCTAAAGAATATTATGATCCACTAAATATAAAAATATATATTAGATTAAATAAATATAATGAAGTTTATGCTATGATTCCGTTTAAAACGAGTGGGGTTTATTATGATTCTTTAAAGGAAAAGTATTCTGAAAAAATCAAAGAATATTTAAAAGCTAATAATTTACTTGTTGAAGATAATTTAAGATATACTAATATTAATATTATGGAAAATCATGGTAAGTATAAATTTAGAAATAATTCTTACGCTGATTCTTATTTGGTGGAAATTAATTATATGTGTGTTGATAATTCTAATACTTGTATTACGGCAGTTGGGGATACAGATTTAGTAGGAGATTATGCAAACTTATCATTTTATATGTCAATGTTTTTAGATGAAAATGATAATATAGTATTAATGGGACCTAAAGAATATTTTGAAATTTAGTTTAGATAGAAAGAGCTGATATTATGGTTTTTGTAGATAATTTATCAAAAGATGAATACATAGATTTTTTTAATAGATTTCCATATAGCCATTTTTTGCAGTCTTATGCCTGGGGAGAAGCTATAAAAGAAACAAGAGGTAAAATACCTTGTTATGTGGGCCTTAAAAATGATAAAGGTGATATTGTAGCGGCGGCATTACTTTTGAAAAAAACAATGCCTTTTGGGCTATGTTACTATTATTGCTCAAGGGGTTACTTAATTGATTTTAAAGATAAAGAATTGGTTAAAATTTTTACTGAGGAAATGAAAAAATATTTAAAAAGAACTAATGGTATTTATGTAAAAATCAATCCCGAAATTATGTATCAAGAAATAGATAAAGATGGCAACAGGATAGAAAAGGGCAAAAATAATATTGATATTTATAACAATTTATTAAGTTTAGGATATAAACATAAAGGTTTTGTTAAACTATATGAAAATAATGAACCTCGATATACCTTTAGAAGATATTTTGAACAATATCATAATATGGATGAAATAAAAGAAAGTATCTTTAAAACTTTTATGCAAACAGTACATCGAAGTTATTCTTATAATTTAAGGATTAACTTTGATAGTGATGTTGAACATTTTTTTGAATTAAATAAGGCCAATGCTGCTAAAGATGGATTTATACAATATTCTGATGATTTCTATAAAGCTTTATATAAGTATGGTAAAAAATATGGAAATGTTTTAGTTTTTGATGTTTCTGTTAATGGTCAAAGGTTATATAAAGATACTAAAGATGCTTTGGATAAAATAAATGATGATTTTCAAAAAGGATTAATAACTAAGAAACAAAAACCAGATGCTTTAGATAAGGTTAAACGATTAGAAAAAGAATTAGAAATGTTTGAACCTTATAAAAATGAGGGGGATATGGTTATATGTTCTTTGATTAATGGTATTGCCAATGATATGATGTGGACAATGTATATAGGCAATAATAAATTGGGAGAAGATTTATTTGCTGTTAATAGAATTTATTATGAAACAATTCAATATTGTTTTGAACATCATTATCGTTTTTTAGATTTATATGGAACGGTAGGAGATCCTAATACCACATTTAAAAATTTAGGTGGCTTACATGCTTATAAGAAAAAATATGGTGATACTTATATAGAATTCATAGGAGAATTTGATTTAGTAAATAAGCCAATATGGTATGCTATTTTACCGGGATTATTAAAAATTTATCGATCATTAAAAAAATAGAGTTAATCATGTATTTTGGGTAAAAAATTTGGGTTTATCAATGCCCAAATTTTTTTTTGATTTTTTTAGGAAAGATAACGCAAAATTTGTTGAATTTATGCATATGATTTATTATAATATCTATGTGTTATGAAGTGTGGGAGGTTTTTATGAAAAGCAGTAAAATAATTCTAAACTTTATTGTTATTTTGCTATCTTTTTGGATGGTAAATGTTAATGCAGAAAGTTTAGTAAATAAGAGTAGTTATAGTGTGAAGAAAGGAGAAGAAATAACAGTTTTTGTTGATTTGGATCCAAACAATAATAATAAATATAACTATTCAGCTTTATTAAGTTACGATAATAATGTTTTAGAGATACTTAATGAAGATAGTTTTATAAATGATAACGGAGGAGCTAATAGTCTTAGTGAAGTTAGTTATGAAAAGGATAGTCATAAATATGTTTTAGTAACAACGGAAGATAGTTTAACAAAAGACGTTATTGAAATTAAATTTAAGGCTAAGGACGATATAAAAATTGATAAGACAGAGATTAGCTTTACTAATATTATTTCTAAGGCCAATGATCAAGAAAAGAAATTAGAAGATATCAAATTTGATGTGATGATTACGGACGCTTCTAAAGGCAATATGACATTAGTAATAGTTGTAGGAGTTTTAGCTTTATTATCTTGTTTAGCTTTAGTAGTATATAATATTAAATGTGCACATTCTAAGAAAGTAGTTACTAATAGAAAAAAAGTAAATACTATTTTAGGGGTTTTATTAGTAGTATTTGTTTTAGGCGATGTAATTACTTTAATTATTAAAAATAATTATAAAGAAGAAATCGTCAATTATGATTTAGATATTATAAATGGGGTTTCTAAAGATGATGTTCAAAATGACGATAATTCAGATGATAAAACAAGCAATGATAGTAATGTCGACAAAAATAAGCCTGAAACTAATGAAGATATTACAACAGGTGGAAATGTAAATGAGGAAGTAGTTGATCCACAATTACCTAGTAATAAACTAACAGCTAAAATTGTTAGTGTTTTAGCAAGTACTTACTATCCTCATAAAGGCGAAACGATAGAGTTATTAATTGATGTGGCTGACGTGAGTGAATTAGTTCAGTCAGTAATTATTAATGGTAAAGAATACCTTGTCGCCCAACACGATGATGGGAAATATGCAATTCAATATCAGGTAAAAGATAGCAGTGGCATAGAAAAACTTACTATTTCTGAATTATGTTTGGCAAATAGCAAGGCTAAAATATTTTATGAAACAAGCTTAGATGTTTTAAAAGAAAAACCAGTAATTAATGATTTTAAATATAGTGATAGTGAATTAATACCTTTTTTAAGTTTTAATGTTGTGGGTAATGATTCTTTTGTTAAAGGAAACTTAATCCTTACTGATCAAGAAGGTAAAACAGTTTTAACAAAAGATGTATCTCTTGGCGATAATAAAATTGAATTTGCTGAGTTAAAAAATGGTAATTATAATGTTCAAATTGACGTAACTTATGATCTTGATTCTGATGAATTAAATTATTTTACAGATGAACAAAACGAAGGTAAAGACGTTTTAATTGATGAAAAATTAGATATTATTGTTGACTATGATTTAGTATTTAAAGATGCTAAATTAGTTATTGTTGATTCTGATGGTAAAAATGTTACTCTTGAATTTGTAAGCACTAATGTATCAAAATATAATGTTTCTAAGGTAATAATTAATGATGTTGTATATCCTGTTATTCAAGATAATGATAAATTTACGGTAGTAGTTCCATTAGATGGAACTGATAAAAAGAATCTTCATATGAGTGGAGTTGTTCTTGAAAATAATAAAACTATTACCGATGGTGTTGATGCAACATTTGTTATTTTTAAAGAAAAGCCATCTGTTAAAGATGTAAATATTCAGGTTAATGAAGAAGACGGTAAAGTAAATGTTACTTATGATATTGTTGATAATGATAAAGTAACTAGTAAACAGTATGCTATTTTAAAAGACCAAAATGGTAATATTTTAGATCGTCAAGAATTATCAGCTCTTGCCACTGAAGTTACATTTAATAATGTTAATAAAGCTGGTAAATACAATGTTGAAATAATGGCTGATTATGATGCTGTTGATGGTCAAACTCATAGTAATGAATTAATTGGTAGTAAAGAATTTGAAATTGCTTTAAAACTAGAAGTACTTGGTGTTGAAGTTGAACCTTATCCTTTAAAAAAGACAGACATTGTAGTTAAATATATTGTTCAAACAAATGCTCAAGAAGCTATTACAAGTTTCACAGTTAATGGTCAAGAATATGCATCTTCATTACCAGAAGGTAATAAGTATATGATTACGATACCTGGATATGATGAAGCTGGTCTTAAAGATATCAATTTAACTAGTGTTAAAGTTGGAACGACAAGTGTTGAAACAGCTGTAAGTGTTCAAGTTGATGTATTAAAAGATGTTCCAACTATAGATTCACCAATATTTGATGATGAAAAAGAAGTACCAACTTTGTCATTTAACTTAAATGATGCTGATGAGGCATTTGTAAGTGGTAAAATTACTATTACTAATAGTTTGGGAGTAGAAGTAAATACTATTACCATTAATAAGAATAGTAGTATTTATGAGATACCAAATTTGAAAGAAAATGAAATTTATAATTATGTAATTCAAGTAACTTATGATTTAGATACTGATAAATTAAGTGTAACTGATGATCAAAACGAGTATACAAATAACTTAATTAATGGCATTATTGAAGTTGTTCATGATTATAACTTTGAATTTGATGATTTACATATTGTTAATGTTAATAAAAATGAACAAAAGGTGACTCTTCAGTTTACAAGTACAAATGGAACAGTCTTTGGAATAGATAGGGTTACTATTAATGGAACTGATTATCCAGTAGTTAAAGATGGTAATATTTATACTGTTGAAGTGACACTAGATAATACAGATGAAACAACTTTAAATTTATCTAATGTTGTCTTAAAAAATGGTCATTCTTTTGAAATAACTGAAAATAATACAGTGACTGTATTTAAAAAAGCGCCAACGGTAAGTGATTTGATTATTAATAATGATCAAGCTAATTCATTGGCAGCAACATTTAAATTATTTGATGAGTCTAAAACAGTTACTAAACTAGTTGTGCAATTAAGAGATAGTTTAGGTAATGTTATTGAAACTAAAGAGCTTGACTTAAGTGCTCGTGACGTTTTATTTACTGATTTAGAAGTAGGAGAATATCAAATAGTTATCATTGCTGATTATGATTTAGTAGATGGTAATGTTTATACTGCCCAAGTTTTAGCTAATGATAAATTACATGTCAAAATTATATTAGATACTTTAAGTTCTAACATAAATAATAAATATAATAATCATCGAAATGCTTTAAATAGTAATAAGGATGAAGCTAAAAAAGCAATTTTAACTTATGTTATTAAAGCTAATACTAAAGAAGATGTTAAAGCCTTAGTTATTAATGGCCAAGAATATAATGTTGTAAAATTAGAAGATAATAAGTATCAAGTAACATATATTGTTCAAGAAAATGCTGGTAAAGAAACAATTAAGGTTGAAAAAATTATTTACGAGAGCGAAGAATATACGATTAATCAAACTAGTGATAATATTAAGCCAACCGTTGAAGTTGAAGTCTTAAAAAGAAGACCATATACGTCTAATTATATGTCAATCTCTAATTTTAAAGAGCATACTATGACCTTTAAATTTGATTTAAATGATCCAGATGGAGCATTAGTTAAAGATGAGAATGGAAACTTAATTAATGCTTATGCTACATTTGCCGGCTTTAAAGATAAAGATGGTAAGAATCCTGAAATTAAGCTTGGGGCTAATGAAGTAACATTTGTAAATGTAGCTGAATATACAGCTAGAAGATTCCAACCAACGGCAACATTTGATTTAGATACTATAGTTGGTGAAGATAATTACTATGAACATGAAAATATAACTAGTATTATTGCAATGTTAATTCCTGCAACACAGATAAATGTTCATGATATTAAAACATATAATGATAATCAAGAAACTAAGTATTTTAGTAAAGGTGAAGAAGTTAAAGTAACTTTTGAAGCTAGTTCTATTTTCGAAGATGACAATGGAACTAAGTCATACTATTATCCTAGTAAAGTAGTAGTTAATGGTAATGAGTATGAAGTTACTAAAAATGGTAATTTTTATACCTTTGTCTTACCTGGGTATACTGAAGCTGGTCAACAAGAAATAGTTATTAATGATGTTATTCTAAATAATAGTGAAGAAGTAGTTTTAACCGAAAATAATAATGTAACCATTAGTATTTTAAAAGATGAAGTTTCTATTACAGATTTCGTTTATAGAGAAGATGATGATGATGCAGAATCGACAGATGTTACAGTTAGTTTTAACGTTAGTGATGTAGATGGAGCTTTAACAGATAGTAAAATTATTATTACAGATTTAAACGGAAATGAAATAACTCCAAGTACTACTACTATTAAAGATGGAGTAAACACGGTTATATTTAGAGGTGTTTCTAAAAATACATATATATTTAAAATTATGGCTTCTTATAATCGTGGTTCTTTAGATGATAAGGAAAATGTAGTTACTGAGGCTGAATTATTAAAACAAGAAATTAAAGTTCTTAGAAAATCTGACTATAAGATAACTGTCAAAGACTTGTCTTTAATGGGCTTTGATAAGGAAAATAAATTGGCAACATTAAGATTTGTTTTAACTAATGAATCTGATTATATGTTAACTTCGGTTATGATTAATGGACAAAAATATAATGTTAGACCAGAACAAATTGATTTGGATAGCCAAAATAAAGAAGCTGCTTATTTAGTAGATATTGAAATATCTGATGATAGTAGATATGAAGTAGTTTTAGAGAAGGTAACTTTGGAAAATGCTAAAGACTTTACTGTTAATGAAAGTTTAGTATTATTTAAAAATAAACCAGTAATTGATAATTTAGTTTTAACTTATAATGAAGGTGGCCAACTAAAAGGGACATTCAATGTTATAGATGATGATGAGACACTAAGTAGTTTATCTGCTGTTTTAAAAGAAACTTTAACTGGTAATGTATTAGAAAAGAAAAATTTGGCTATTACAGATAGAGAAGTGGCCTTTTCTGTTGCTAATGCTAAAGAATATACAATTGAAATTGTGGCTAGTTATGATTTATTAGATGGTGAAAGCCATCAAGATGAAGTTTTAGTATTTGATAGTTTAGTTGTTGAACCATCAGTTGAGATAACTTTGAATAATGTTTCTAAAAAGTATCCTAATAAAGGAGAAACAATTGATTTAACCTATAATATAAAATCAAATACTAATGAACAGGTTACAAGCGTGGTAATAGATAACATTGTTTATAATGTTGAATATGTTACGATGGGTGTTTATAAATTATCTTATACTGTACCTAATGAGGCTGGTATTGTTAGTTTAAATTTGACTAAAGTTAATTTTGTAAATGAAGTGGCAGATTTAGCAGACAAACCTTTTACTACGAAGGTCGATGTTCTAAAAACAATTCCATCTATTAATTCCTTTACTTCTTTAGATAGAATTGAATCTCAACAAGTACAATTTAGCTTCAATGTAAATGATCCTGATAATGCTTTAGTATCTGGTAATATTTGTATAAATGATACATGTAATAATGTTGGACCTGGTAGAAATACACCAATATTTAATGTTCAACCAAATGTTTCTTTAATGGTTGTTATAAATATTGATTATGATTTAGATACCGACTTATTAAATGAAGATGGAGAAGATGAAAATAATTCAACTGTATCATTCTCTCAAGAATATAAATTATTAGAGGATTACGAAGTAAATGTTCTTAATTTAACAACATTTAACAAAAATGCCCAAGCAACTAAATATTTTGCTAAAAATGAAGAGATACAATTAAGATTTAATAGTACTAATGCGGCTGCTTTAAATATCAAAAGTGTGGTAATAGATGATCTTTTAGATGAAGCAGATGGCCAATTATATGATGTAGTAAGAGTTCTTAAAAAAGATGGAACTTTAGATTATTACTACGTAAATATTAATGGAATGAGCGAAGCGGGTCTTCAAAAACTTAGTATAACTTCAGTCACTTTAGAAAGTGGTAAAACTATTGGAAGTGATAAATTTAAAGGTGAAGTTGTTCCCGCAACAATAGATATTCTTAAAGAAATACCTATTTTTGAAACACCACAAGTATCTAATGACGGTTATGATGTTACAATTAAATTTAATGTTACTGATGTTGATAATGCTTTGGTCGATAGTTATATCATCATAAATGATAAAGATAAAAAGGAAGTAATTAAACAAAAAGTTGTCGTAGGGACTAATATTGTAAATGTTACTTTGGATCCTGATAATAATTATCTATATTTAATAGAGAAAAATTATAATTTAGATAGTTTAGATAATGATAATGAAAATGAACAAGATACTTATTTCTTAAAAGATGAACCAATAAATGTCACTAAAAAAGAAGAGCCTAACTTTATAGCAAGACACTTGACTGTTCCGAAAAGAGTTAAAGATGGTTCAAAAGTTTTACTGACTTTTGAAAATGAAGTATTATCTTATTATGATGTAGATACTATAAGAATAGATGGTATTGATTATAAAGTAACTAAAAATGATAACATTTATTCTCTAGAATTAGAACATGGAGAAAAAGGCTATAACACTATACATGTTGAAAGTGTTACTATGGCTGGAAAAGTATTTAAAATAAATCGTAGTTTAACTTATATTTATGAAAATGTTGTGCCAACAGTGACATTTGCTAGTGATATTAATGAAGAATTAGAATACAATATTGGAACTATTCAATATCAAATAGCTGATCCTGATAATGCCATAAGAAAATTGACTGCTTATATGAAAAATAGTGCGGGAGCAGTTGTTGCAACTCAAGATATTGAATTAAACGAGTCATCATTAAGCATGTTATTGTTAAGAATATTTAGATATTCAATCGAATTAAAAGCTGAATATGATATTGGTGATGGTAAAACATTAGAAACAACTTCTCTCTTTATAAAAGAAAAAGTTGCTGAACCAAGAGTAACTATTCTTGAAGAAAAAGTTGAAGAAGAATTATTAAATAAGGGAGATATTGCTACTTTAACTTATAAAATAAATACTAATATTGATTATGAATTAAAGAAAATTTTTATTGATGAAAATAGTTATAATGTTACAAAAGTAGACTCTGAAACTGATGACAATATTTATCAAATAAAAGTTCTTCTTGGGGATAAAGCTGGAGCTATTCCATATAAAGTTACTAAAATGCAATTTGGTAATGCTTACTATGATGTAAATGATATTAATCCAGTAATAGTTCAAGTTAAAAAAGACGTACCTACATTAACTCATTTCATAATCGATGAAAAGGAAGGTACATTATCTTTCCAATTAAATGATCCAGATGGAGCTTTAGTTGGTAATTCGAAATTTACTATTTATCAAGAAGATAAGGCTTTAATTGCAAAAGAATTAACTAATGGTGGAGATACATATACTTATAAAATAAGTGATTTAAAATTAAAACTTAATACAAATTATAATATTAAGGTTGATGCTTCATATAATTTAGTTGATACGAAAGTAAGAAGCATTAGAACGATAGATTTAGTAGAATCAGTGCAAATTTTTGAAAGAGATTTTAAATTAACTGGACAAGTTGATTATGATTTCCAATATATTAATAGAAACTCAGAGTGGGGTTTCTTGATGAGTATGAGTGAACCATTACCATTCGATTTCGAAAGTACTAATGCTTATGGATATAAAGTAGATAGAGTTATAGTTGATGGTGTTGAATATTCGGCTCATCCTGCTCCTACTCAAAATCATCCTAATAACTATGAAGTTTACTATCAACCTAAATCTTTAGCTAATGAAACAATTACAGTTGAAAAAGTAATTTTAGAAAATGGGGCGGCTTTTGATGTTAATGATACATTCAAATTATTCATTGTCTTAAAACCAGCAACGTTTGAAATTACTGATTTTAGAGAAGATATTAATACACAAACATTAACATTCTTCTATAAATTAAATGATCCAGATAAAACATTAGCTTCTAATTTAAGATTTTACTTAAAAGATTCTTCAAATAGATTAATCGAAATGAAAGAAGCTAAAGTTGATGAAGATAGAATAGAATTTAATATTCCAAATCCACCAACTTCTAAATATAATGTAGTTGTACGTGCTGATGTTTATTTGGCGCCAGGTATGATCTTATATGAAAAAGATGGACCAGCTTTATTAACTAATAGTTTTGATTCTGTTGTTAATACATCTATTTTAAGTAGTAAATTATCGACTAGATATCCTAAACAAGGTGATTTAATAACAATTGATTATGATATCAGTAGTTCTAAAGTTGTATTAATAGATCCAGAAGACCATGAAAATCAAGAAAATGCGATTATTATTAGTTCAGTAATTATTAATGATCAATCATATGATGTAGAACGTTTGGATAATGGCCTATATCGAGTTTATTACACTGTACAAGACGAAGCAGGCTTAGAAAATATTAAAATAACTCAAATTAATTTCAGTAACAATACGGTTGAATACTTTACAAGAGAAGATACAGTTGATGTTTTAAAGAAAACACCAAGTGTGATTAATTTTAAATCAGAAAACCTAGTAGCTGCTAATAAAGTTAAATTTACATTTGAAGTATTAGATCCTGATAATGTTATAGTTCCAAACTCATTATTTGCAGTAGTAAATGGTCAAAAGCAAACAATCGATATTGGTAAAAACGTTGTAGAATTTGAAGTTAATCCTAATGAATTATTACAATTTAGTGTTGAAGCTAACTATGATTTGGATTCAAACGTCCTAAATAATGAAACAGGAGATCAAAACTTATATAGTAGTTATACTATTTATCAAAAACCATTTATATTATTAACGGATTATAATGTTTCATTTAATAATAAGCAAACATTTAATACTAATGGTGATAATACCAAGTATTTTGAGAAAAATGAAGATATTAAACTATCTTTGGAAATTACAACGGGTGTAGATGCTTTATATCCTGAATATATTGTTATTGATAATAATGAGTATAAATTAGAGAAGGATGTAAATACTGAAAACACTTATTATATAACTATAAAAGGATATAACAATGCTGGTATAAATAAGATAGTGATTAATAGTATTACATTAAATAGTGGTAATGTTGTTAATTTAAGTAATGAAAGTATTTCAATTGAGGTTCTAAAAGACGTAGTTAAAGTTGAAAGCTTTACCCATAAAGTTGACGAAACCAATGCTGATAGAGTTGATTTAGATATTAATGTTAGTGATGAAGATGGTTCATTAGTTTCATTAGACTTAGTTGTTAAAGATGAATTTGGTGCTATTGTTAAAACAGATAAAACTAAATTAACAAATGGTAATAATAAAGTTTCATTTACGATGACTAATGCTGGTAAATATTTTGTAGCAATTAATGCTTCATATGATAGAGATAAAAATCTAAATGATGAAGATAATCACTATAATGATCAAAGAATTCATTATGAAATCGTTACTATAACAAGTCGCTATATAGAAATGAAAGATGTTGTAGATGTTCAGTTATATAATTATGGTAGCGATGGTAGCGTTGAACGAGTTCATAGTTTAAGTGTTGATGATTTGGATGTTATTACTAATAGTTTAGTAAAAGTTACAATGAAAGATTTACCTACTTTCTATAGTGAAATAGCAAGTTATCGTGTTCTTGATGGTAAGTTAGTATTAGTTTTAGCTTACGATGATGCGATGATTTACTCTGATGGCAAACTAATTCCATTAGAAGTAACTTTAGATATATTAAATGATACGGATTATGAATATAGTGGTTCATTTAAGTCATTGTTAGAAGATATGAAAAATAATCCAACCAAGAAATTTACATTAACTAAAGATTATGATTTAGATGATTTTGTAACAGATACTGATACTATTGTTGATTTTGAATTTAAAGGTGAAATAGATGGTAATGGTCATACTATTAGTAATTTACATAAACCATTATTTAAGACTTTAAGAGATGCAACAATTAAAAATCTAGTTATCAAAGGTGTAGAATTTAATGATGCCGAAGGTAAAGCAGCAGTTACAATAAATGCATATAATACAACTATTTCTAATATTCATATAGATAATATTACAATTAATGCACCTGGTAAGAGTCATAATGCTGCTATCGCAGTTAATATATATCAAAAATCAGTAATAGATGGATGTAGTGTTAAAAATTTTGTAATTAATACTACTTATCTAGGTCAACGTAATTCTAGTATTGTATCTAATATGAGTGATTCAAAAGTTACTAATTGTTATGCCGAAGGTAAAATTACTTCTGGATGGCATTATAATGGTGCGTTAGTATCTTATTCAACTAACAATTCTGAAATATCAAATAACATTCTTAATGTTTCTTCTACACCATACTTTAGTGATTCTGAGCAAGGTGGAAATGGCGCATTATTAGGACAAGGTCAAGCATTATTAAAAAATAACTTAAGTTTAATGAGTACAAATAATAATGTTTATGCAATTTATAATGCTAAGGGAGCTACTTTAGCAAATGGTTCTATGAATAACTATCAATTAGAAGATACTAAGTCTAAGAAAAATAGTGGAGACGCCATAAAAGATATTAAGAAAGAGAACATTAATGAATCATTCTTTAAAGACTTAGGATTTGATACAAGTTTATGGAATTTAAGCAATGTTTCGTATAGTAACTTGCCGACATTAAAAGGTGCTACAGCATCATTTAGTGATGATGGTTATAAACCAAATAATTCTAATGTATATATTCCTGACTTTAATAGATTATCGCATTTAGAAGCTTATAAAGCTGATAAAGAAATAACTTATCATAATATGTATAAGTTAATGCCATTCTATGATGCTAAAGACTTAGTTACTGATGGTAATAAGATTAAAGCAGATAGTAACTTAAGTAAAAAGATTATTAAATATGTTTTACCTTACGATAAGAATGAACAAATGATATCTGTATTAACAACTGATAATTATAAAGATATTTCTAAAATAAGTGTTGTTTATGAAGATGGCACTGAAGAAGAATATAATGTAGATTATGATGATTATTATGGAAATGTTGTTTCATATATCATTAGTGATTTAAATATTGGGTATAATTATAATAAATTTGTTATAGATAAAAAAGCGAGTATCATTGAAAAATTAGTTGATGAGGCAGCTTCTTATGAATATACAGAAGACTTAGATCCAATAACTGGAGAAAAGGACAGTAGATTATATAAAGAATACTTTGATAATGTTACTAAGAATAATATAAGAGACTTTATTGAAAAATCTATAGTAAATGCTGGATACATGCCAACATTTAATAGTGATGTCTTAGACAATTTAATGATGCAAGAATTCTTAGATAATAATAAATTAAAACAAATGTTATATGCTTATAATTATTATAAATATTGGTATAGCTTAAATATGGATGGTATTGATGTTGCCGATTCAATGATGTTCCATGGTGATGAAATGTTTAGTAGTCGTATGACAATGGCTAACTTGACTAATGAAGTTATTAAAGGCAATAATGCTGCTACTAATGCTACAGGAAGTTTCTTTAATGGTACGTTAACTAAGTATGTTGAAATGAAAGACTTAGGTGCCTTCTTAAATTACTATGCGGTTAATTTAACTGATTATCATGATGGTGAAGAGTGGTTTAAAGCTAACTGGAATGGTGGTTATTATACACATATTGAAGCTAGAGATAATGGTGAATTAATTTCATCTTATTGGGAACATTTACTAGCTAGTACGGCTGTACAAAATACTTTCTTAGCAACATTTACTGTTCCGGCTGATTCAATGTACATTATTGCAATGCCTACACAAGTAATGTATGGTTCATTAAGGACATATGCTCAAAATCCTTCTGACAAAGAATCTGAAGGAATGAAGAACTTCTATAAAGGCGTAGAAGATATGAGAAGACAAGCAGGTAATTTCTATACCTTTGCTTATCTATATGTTAAACCAGAAAATATGAATCCATATCATGATATTAACTATGATGTGAGATATACTATTAATGATAAAGGGGTACAAGTTTTCAATAATCCATTAACAACTACAGATAATTATCACAAGTATTTTGCTGAAGCATTAAATAAATGGCCAGCAGCTAATGGTTCTGGAGCTTATGCAAATGGCTTTGAAACATACTGGGTAGTTATTAAACTAATTGGTTCATTTAATGTAGCAACACATGAAACATTACATAATCAAGATAGTAAAGTCTTCTTAATGGGTTATGGACGTCGTGGTAATGGAGAAGATTATACAGCCGGTAACTTACAACAATACTTCAATGAAGGATGGATAAGTCCTAATGTAATGGAAGACTTTGATAGTACTAAAGATATTACTCAAAACTTCAGTTATAAACGTATTGATACAGATGCTAAATTAAAAGATTATTATCAGAAGATGTTTGAAGCTAATGACTTCCTTGATTATATTGAAGCAAAAGCATTTTTAAGACTAACTCCTGATCAACAAGCAGCAGTGGCTGTTCAAGCATATTATCCTAACTTAGAAGGAAAATCCAAAGAAGAGCAAGAAGCTGGTGATTCAGTAGTTGGTTATAGATTCTTAAGTGCTGAGCAAATTAAAAATATGCATTTAACAAAGATTGATGATTTATATGATAATCATATTATGTTAAGACCTGGCTTAAGAGAACCAGCAGTGTATTCTCCAGGTGCTGCAACAGATTCATTATATAATATTCATTGGTATCAACCACATGCTGATAATGATCGTCCTGACGGACCAAACTTTAAATGGTTGGCTTGGGAAATGGCTGGTATAGGCGGTTATTATGATGGTTACATGGCATATTTTAGTCAATCTTATATAGGAGCCAAAACAAATAATCCAGGTTTAAAAACAACAGACTTAATCGCATTACGTTATATAACTCAAAATAAGGATATGACATTCAGAAAATATAAACTTGGAAAATATGAAGAAATGGCTAAACATATTGATGATCCTTCTGATTATTTAGATGCCCAAGCTATAGAAGAAGCTTATTATAATGCTTTAGTTAAAGATTCTAGTGATTCAAAGAGAAGTTTAGGTAATAGTAAAGCTGTTAAAAAACAATATTATATGAGTGTAAAAAGAGAAACAAATGACTTTAGAGAAAGTATTTTTTCCCAAAAAACAACAACGACAATAAATTCTGAAGAAATGATTATGTCGTTAGCTCAAGAGGAAATTAATTCTGAAGCAAAAAGCAACGATGGAGATAATTTTGTAGTATTAGAAAAGAAAACTCCTGATGTTTTAGAAGGTGATACGCCTCCTCATGATAAGAGTGAAATTAATGATAATATTATTGTTGATAAGCAGGAAGATAATAACAGCGAAGAAGTGAAGAAAGATTATACTTCTGTAAATAGTGATGATATTAAGAAAGATGATACGGTTTTAGAAGATAACCTAAATGAAGTATCAAAAAATGGAGAAGTAACTCAGGAAGAAAATGCTGATTCTGGAGTTAGTGATGAAGTTACTTTAGAAGATTTGCCTAAATTAAAAGACGCAAGTAGCGATGAGGTAACTTCAGAAGATTTACCTAAACTAAAAGAACAATCAAAAAAATAATACCTTGGGGTATTATTTTTTTGGTTAAAAGTGTATACTAAGAAAAGTGGTGATGATAATGAAAGTTGTCCATACTTTAAAACCAATATATAATCACGAATCTAAAGTCTTAATATTAGGAACGATGCCTTCTGTTAAATCTAGAGAAGTAATGTTTTACTATGGACATCCTAAAAATAGATTTTGGGATGTTTTAAGTGCAGTTTATGAAGAAGAAAAACCATTAAGTAATGAGGATAAAACTAATTTTTTATTAAGACATAAAATTGCTTTATATGATGTTTTAAAAAGTTGTGATATAATTGCTTCTTATGATAGCTCAATTAAAAATCCTGTGCCTAATGATTTTACTAAAATATTAAAAGTTTCTAATATAAAAGTTATTTTTACTACTGGTCGTAAAGCTACTGAATTATATAAAAAATATTGTTATGCTCAAACCAAAATAGAAGCTATAATGTTACCGAGTACTTCTTCAGCTAATTGTAAGCTATCTATGAAGGATTTATATGATAATTATTATCAAATTAGAGATATTACAGATAATGAAAATTAATAGTTAGTTATTCGCTTTTTAATTCAAAAAGAATATCGCGTAGTTCCATAGCTCTTTCGAAATCTAAATTTTTAGCTGCTTCCTTCATTTCTTCTTCAATTTTAAATAATAATTTTTCTTTATCTTTTTTACTTATCTTAGTTGTCTCTTTATTTTCTTTATTTTCAGGAATTATGTTACTTACTACTTCCCTTATTTCTTTAATTATAGTTTTTGGTTTTATACCATGTTCTTTATTATAATTATCTTGGATTTGACGACGACGATTTGTTTCTGTAATTGCTAATTCCATTGCTTCACTTATAATGTCAGCGTACATAATTACATGACCATTTTCGTTACGAGCACAACGACCAATGGTTTGTATTAAACTGCGGCTACTTCTTAGGAAGCCTTGTTTATCAGCATCCATAATACATATTAAGCTTACTTCAGGAATGTCTATGCCTTCTCTTAATAAATTAATACCAACAACAACGTCATATTTACCAATTCTTAGTTCTTGAATGATTTTTAAACGCTCTAAAGTTTTTATTTCATTATGTAAGTAAGCTACTTTAATTCCAACTTCTTTTAAATAATTTGTTAATTCCTCGGCCATACGAATTGTTAACGTAGTGATTAAAACTCGTTCATTTTTGGCTTTACGAATATTTATTTGTTCAATAATATCATCGATTTGCCCATCTGTTTGTTTAACTTCGATTGTTGGATCTAGTAGTCCAGTTGGTCTAATAATTTGTTCAACATACTGTTGATTAGTTTTTTCTAATTCGTATTCGCCTGGAGTTGCTGATATATATATTGCTTGATTAATTTTGCTTTCAAATTCTTCAAATTTTAATGGTCGATTATCTAAAGCACTAGGTAGTCTAAAGCCATAATCAACTAAAGTTTGTTTACGCATTCTATCACCATTATACATCCCTCTTACTTGTGGCAAGGTAACATGTGATTCATCAACAATTAACAAAAAATCTTTAGGAAAAAAATCAATTAAACATGATGGTGTTTCACCTTCGGCTCTTAAAGCTAAATGTCGTGAATAATTTTCAACACCACTACAAAAACCTGTTTCTTTAAGCATTTCTAAATCATAATTAGTTCTTTCTCGTAATCTTTGTTCTTCTATTAGTTTATTATTTTGATGTAATACGTTTAATCTTTCATCTAATTCTACTTTTATGCGACGAATAGCTTCTTGTAATTTGTCTGGACCTGTAACGAAATGTGAGGCTGGGAAAATGCTAATAGTTTTTTTATTGGATATGAAAACGCCTGTTAGAGGGTCGAACGTAGTTATACGGTCAACTTCATCACCAAATAACTCTATTTTAATACCATAAGCTTTTTCATTTACTGGAATGATATCAATACTATCCCCACGTACACGGAATGTTCCACGATGAAAGTCTAGGTCGCTTCTTTCATATGTCATATCGATTAATTTGTTAATAATGTCATTTCTTTTTATAGTATCGCCAACATTTAGAGTAAGCATCATTTTTTCATATTCTTCTTTTTCACCTATACCATAAATACATGATACAGATGCAACAACAATAACGTCACGATTATTAATCAAGGCACTAGTTGCACCATGACGTAATTCATCTATTTCATCATTAATTGACGCATCTTTTTCTATATAAGTATCACTTTGAGGTACATATGCCTCTGGTTGATAATAATCATAATAAGATACAAAGTACTCAACATGATTCTCAGGAAACAACTCTTTAAACTCTGCATATAATTGTCCAGCTAAGGTCTTATTATGAGCCAAAACAAGCGTCGGTTTATTAACTTTTGCAATTACATTTGCAATCGTAAAAGTTTTACCAGTACCTGTTGCACCCAGTAAAACCTGCTCTTTCTTGCCTTCGTTGATACCTTTAACTAACTCATCAATCGCCTTAGGTTGATCACCACTAGGTTTATATTTTGATACTAATTTAAACATATTATCTCTCCTTAAAAGTTATTTTTTAACTAAAAAGTTTAAAAGCCTGATAAGAAAACAATTGCGGCATCCATATTTATCAAATAACACTATGTGTTAAACTAAAAGATATTCTAACACTGAATAACACACAAGACAATAATAAAAGGTATTACTATATTAGTCATATAAATATATAAGTTACTATTACTATGAATGAAAAGTGCAAATTCTTTTAACATAAATACCAAACTTTTTTTAATACTAATAATAGGTGAAGTTTATGAAAAAGTCGAAGAAATTATATAATTTATTTTTCTTTGGGTCAATCCTTTTATTTGCTATAAGTTTTTGGTATGTTTTTTCTTGGGGAAAAGATACGGCTAATATAATGAAACTTAGAAATGATATTTGGAATGATACGGAGATAATTGAAAGGAACAGTAGTTATGACTTGGTTAATCCCCCATCAAATACAAATGATTTATCTTGGGCTTTTCAAGAGGCTTCCTTTTTAGAAGTGGACTTTACTGATTTGATTAAAAAGAATGATGAAACAGTAGCATATATAGAAGTTAATGGAACTAATATTTCGTATCCTGTAGTAAAAACAATTGATAACGAGTTTTATTTAAACCATTCTTTTGATAAGAAGAAAAATAAAGCAGGTTGGATTTTTTTAGACTATCGTAACAATTTTGATGATTTAAGCAATAATACAATTATATATGGTCATAAAGTAAAAAATGAGACGATGTTTTCTGAATTAAATAATTTATTAAATGAAGAATGGTTTGATAATTTAGACAATCATTTAATCAATATATCAACATTAAAAGAAAATACAATTTGGCAAATTTTTAGTGTTTATACTATTGATGAAGAAAGTTATTATTTAAAAACATTTTTTGAAAGTGATGAAGAATTTCAAACATACATAGATACAATTTTAGCGCGTAGTAATTTTAAATTTAATACAAATACTAATATTAATGATAAAATACTTACGTTATCAACTTGTTATAATACAACTGGTAAAAGAATTGTTATTCATGCAAAATTAATTAAAAAAGGGCTACATTCTTAGTAGTCCCTTTTGTATAATTTAAATCCAAAAAAGCAAATACTTATAATACTTATTATTTCGATTGTTAAATAAATTGTTATTGTATCAGCTGTATATGGGTTATCTTCTTGGATACCGAAAAGTTCATTAATTTTAGCTAGTGAAAGTTCTTCTTTAGGCATTATATCTTTATCAACACCATTTATTTCTAAAACACCTTTAGTCGTATCTTCTGGAACCCATAATGTTGGTTTATTTGTTGCTTCTGTTTTATTAACTATTTTAGCATCGTCTTTTAAACTTAATTTGGGAATTTCGGTAACATTACTTCCTTGACCTAATTCAATGCCACCAAAACCATTTCCAGATACATCTATAATACCAAGAAAGGTTACTAAAGATCCGTTAATTAATAAACCTGCGTTACCACCTGTTAATTTAATATCCTTAATAGTTGCTGTACTTTTGTAAATTTGGAGAACATATACTCCGTCCCAAATTGTGTTATCATTACTTCTATCACTGCCAAAAGTTCCAACATATTTCATAGTATGATTAGCACCATCTATATAAAGATCTCTTGTTATATTAATTTTTTGAGTTGTTTCAATATCATTTTTTAATACAATTGTATCAATGTCTTCGTCTTGAAGAGCTTCTAGAAATTCTTGTTGGTTACTAACAAAACTTGATTGAGCATTAACAAATACAGCTGGTAGTAAAAATATAGCTAACAAAAAAATTAATTTTTTCATTATTTTTATTCTCCTTTCTAATAATAGTTTTATAATTAAATAAAGAGTTATGCTTAAAAATGTTTAATTTTATTGGAAATATTTACTAAATGTTAATTTAAATATTTAAAATAATATGATTATGAGGTGGAATAATGACGATAAATAATAATTATTGGCAAGAAGAATTTAATAAGGCCTTAGAAGAAAATATTAATGATGTTGAACTTTTAAATTTTCTTAATAATCCTGAACGAGTTAAAAGATATTCTATTGAGCAGTGGGGAGTATGGACTAAGTATGATGAAAATGGTGTATTAGTTGATATTAGAATGCTTGTACCAGAAATTGTTGATGAACTAACATTAAGAATTAATTTACATAAATATAAACATGCCTATGAATATTATCAAAAAATAGGAACGCCTTATAAGGGTGATATCGAGAAAAGCTAAACGTAAGCAAAAGATGATGAAAGATGATATTTGTTAAAAAAGAAAAATTAATTTTTGTTGTTTAAAAAAGGTTTTTTCTTTGATATACTTAATAAGTAATAGGGTTAGGTGATATTATGCAGACAGTATATATTTTTGGACATAAAATGCCTGATACAGATACGGTTTGTGCTAGTATAAGTTTAGCTTATTTAAAAAATAAACAAGGTTGGAAAACGGAAGCTAAAGTTTTAGGAACTTTAAATAAGGAAACAAGCTTTGTATTAGATTATTTTAAAATAAAAGAACCAGAGTTTTTAAATGATGTAAAGGTTCAAATTAGGAATATGAACTATAACAAAGATGCGATGATAGAAGAGAATATATCAATATTTCAAACATATAAAGAAATGATAAAATATGGTGTTACAGGTTTTCCTTTGGTAAATAATCATAGAAAATTAACAGGTTATGTTAATGTTAAAGAAATATCTAAATATTTAATTGAAGGTAATATTAATTATCTTAAGACTTCTTACGATAATATATTGGCAACATTAGAAGCAAAAGAAATATTGCGTTTTGATGATGAAATCGAAGGCAATGTTTTGGCGGCAGCTTATAAAAGTGAAACTTTTATAAGTCGTGTAAAACTTCAACCTAACAATATTTTATTAGTTGGAGATAGATATAAAATATTGGAGTATGCTGTTAATTCAGGAATTAAGTTATTGATTTGTGTTAATGGTGATATAGTACCTGATAATTTATTAGAAATAGCTAAAAAGAATCGAGTTAATATTATCTGTACACAAATGGGAACATTTAAATGTGCAAACATGATAAAATTATGCAATTATGTTAATATTTTGAATATTAATCCTCATCCTGTAACGTTTAGTCCAAGTGATTATCGCAATGATTTTGTAGAAATTAGTGGTAAATTAGGTCATACTAATTATCCAATTGTTAATAAAAAGGGTATTTGTCTAGGTATGATGCGCTTGATTGATATTAATAATTATGAAAGAAAACAGGTAATTTTAGTAGATCATAATCAACAATCTCAAAGTGTTGATGGAATTGAAGAAGCCCAAATATTAGAAATTATTGATCATCATAATTTGGGAACTATCGGAACATCTAAACCTATTAATTTTCGTAGTATGCCAGTTGGTTGTACATGTACTATTATTTATCAATTGTATCAAGAAGCTAATGTGCCAATCCCACCGGATATTGCAGGAATTATGTTATCAGCAATTCTTTCTGATACCTTATTATTTAAATCTCCTACAACAACCAAGATGGATATTGAAGTTGGTAATAAGTTAGCAGAAATAGCTAATGTTGATGTTAATGAATATGGCATGATGATGTTTAAGGCAGCTTCATCAGTTAGTGAATTAAGTGTTTCTGATATTATTCATAGTGATATGAAAACTTATAAATATGATGATTCTAATATAGCAATTAGTCAGATTATGACGTTAGATTTTGATGATATACATGAAAGAACTGAGGACGTTATAATGGAACTTAATAAAATGTGTGAATATGGTGGGCTTAAAATTGCTTTATTATTTGTTACAGATGTTATTAGAAATGGTTCTTACTTATTCTATAATGAAAAGTGTAAAGATATCATTGAGGAAGCATATGGAATAACTGAAATATATCAGGGTATTTATTTTGATGGCGTTGTATCACGTAAAAAACAAATGCTACCACCACTATTAGACTTAGAAGAAAGAAGATAAGGTCTTCTTTTTTTAATTATAATAAAATAGTTAAGATTACTGTGGACAAAAAAGCAATTATCTACAATAATTGCGCAGACTGTTGACAAATAGGTAAAATAAATTACTTATTTGTCTTTTATTTTGAAAAATTTTAGATATTATTTAAAAAA
>CANRLI010000004.1 GCA_947631475.1 uncultured Bacilli bacterium
TGATATAATAATTTTTAGAATAGGGTGTTGTACATGGAAATGAATTATTTATTTGAATCTTTAAGTAAAAATAAAAATAATGAAAAGGTGGCTACTCAGCTATTAGATAAAATTAATAATGAATTATTAAGTAATAATTGGTGTTTTAATAAAGATAATTTAGATAAAATATATCCTTATCTTTATGTATGTAATAAATATCAAATATTTGAATATTTAGAAAAAGAAATTAATAAGGAAGAATTTATTAATTTATTAGATTTGTCTGATATTGAAGGTTCAATGTTACTTTCTTTAACCTCTAATTTACCTAAACCACGTAAAACACTTATTTTAAAATCAAATAAAATTAAAAAAAGTATATTAAATGGTGATCCTTTATTTTCATTAGAAGAAATATTAAAAGATTTAACTGTTGAAGAAATTAAACTACTACGTAAAAATACGGATATTGATAATTTATTAATTACTAAAGGTTTATGTTTTAATACTTTAAAGAATGTTACTAAAAAACGTATTTTAAAAGATGTTAATATTTTAAAATTATATAGTTTTCAATCAATTAATGAATTTGCTAGTAATTATGAATCTCCTGTAGAATTAGCTAATAATAAAGCTTTTTTAGATATATACTTTAGTAAAATGGATGATGATTATTCTTGTGATTGTAAGTTTATTAAAAGTTTATCTTATAAAATGGTTTTATATATTCTTGCCAAATATCCCAAAGAAAATGTAATTTTACATTTATTAGTTAACACAGAAGGTTTAATCAAAAAAGAAATTTTAAAATATAAAGATATTGACAAAATAATTTTACGTCATAAAGTAGCAGATGTTCTTAATTGTTTACCTGCTTTCATGTTAAAAAATATTTTAGAACAAACAGATGGATTATTTATAGAACCAATTATTGATATATTGAAGACGATGTCTTTAGTTAAATTAAAAGAGATAGCTAAAAATAATAAAAATTATTATGATGAATTATTAAAACAAATTACTAAAGCACGATTTGAAGCAACTATTTTTATTAATGCTTTACCTGATAATTTAATAAATGATCTTATAAAAAATAAATTAGAACAAATGAATTTAAATGCGTTAAATAATTTGGTGAAAGCTTCTTCCATATTTAAAAAAGAGCTTTTAAAAAGACCGCATTTATGTTCTAAAATAATGGAAGAGATAACTTTAAAAAATTATCAACGAATTAATGATTTATTCATAAATGGTAAGTTTAGCGATGAGGAGAAAATTGTTTTTATTAGTAATATCAAAGAATTTAAAAATTCACAAATATTAAATAAAATGATGGAAGGAATCCCTGTTTCAAGACGTAAATATTTTTATGATAATGACTTATTGAGAACGGAATTGTTAAATGAAGATACCTATCAATTGGATGATTATGCCATTAGTTTTTATTTAAATAATATTGAAGAAGTTAATAATTTAAAAGCGCGAGTAATTCATGAATTATTAATCAAGACAGATTATACTTTTAATGAGAGAGTCTTGCAAAATGAGAAGGTTGTAGAAAAACTATTAATAGCAGCTAAAGAGGATCATAAAATTGTTACGGATATAATTAATGATAAAAATAGTTTAGTTAAATTTTTTAAGACAGCTAATACTTATAAATATTACGATAAAGAGTTATTAACAAAAATCTTAAAAGAATTAAATTATTCTGAAAAAAAAGAATTATGTACTAATGAATTAGTGGCTAATGTTTTAGAAGAAAAGTATTATGCACTTTATAAAAAAATGTTAAATAATAATGCTTTTTTAGTTAATAATATTGATTTTAGAATTTTTGATAGTTATATTTTAGATATTAAACTAGCGATTATTAACTTTATTTGTAAATATCCTGATATGCAACAAAGTATTATTAGTATAGGTAAGGTTTATGATAAAGTTGCTGTATTAGTTAATGATTTGTATTATGCAACTAAAGATGTAAAGCAAAAGACAGTATTTAAAGATATCTTAAAATTAATAGAAGAAGAATGTCTAAATAATAAAGGTAATATTTTGAAGTTACTTAAAGATATTAATTATGATAACAAGAAAGACTTTAATAGTTTAGTTACTTATTTTTTATATTGTATTCCACGTTTTTATCAAAATAATAATGAACCAGTAGCACGAATTAAGGTAATTAAAGAACCTTTAAATATCAAAGAGTTAATTAATTATGAGAATAATTGTAATGAACAATTAACAAGCTTAATAAAAAGTGAAAATAGTGAAAAAGTCAAAGATTATTTCTTACAAAAACATTTTAAATTGACAAGTGAGGAAGCATTAATAGTTATAAAAGGAATAAATATTGCTAAAATTGATTGTAATTTATATAATGAAGAATATGTTTTTTTAACTAATTTAAATAATATATTAAATACTGATTATATGGTTTTAAAAGAATTAGATGAAAATTATAAGGTAATCAGTATGAAAGATTCTTTTATAATAATGCATAATATTATGAAGATGTTTGGTAAAATATATAATTATGAATTAAGAAGTAATAGTTTAAATAATGTGTCTTTATTAAAGTTTAAGGTTGATGAGGTTGATTTTTATCAAGCTAAGGATGAATTTTTATATTTAGTTACGAAGATAAATTTAGATGATTATTTATTAAAAAATAATAATTATATGCAAAGTTGGCATTATAAGATAAATGATGATAAAACAAGTATTTTATGTCATTTAATTAGTAATGATCATATGATGTTTAATGATGATTATCTATTTGGGTTTAATGGTTTGAATGAAGATGGTTTAGATAAAATGGCGGTTTATAATAATGTGTCTTTATTAGATAATACCAAAGATTATTATGCTGTACCTAGTGAAGTTATTGATAGGACGAGAGATTATAATAATGCAATTTATTTAGATCCTTATGCTTTAAGAACTAATTTTAATGATGCTAATTTACCTAATATTGAACCTGATTATATTTTAGTTTCAGCTAAACGGTTAAGTGATAAAGTTTTTCTTCAAAAAATAGTTAAAATTAGTCTAGATTTTAAAACTAAGAAGCATAAAAATGGATTACCAGTAATAATAATTGATATAGAGAAAAATTCACAAAAAGAACTTAACTATATTAATAAATTATTAATGAAATATAAATCTACTTGTGAGCCAATTTATTTAAGTAAGTTATTAACAATTTTAGAAAATAATTATACAGCTTATCGTAATATAGATATAAGTGAAGCTAAGAAATATGATATTTATTTAATGTTAAATACGGTTATTCAAAGAATTTGTTATACTAATTCGGCATATGAATTAAATGAAATATTAAAAATATTTGAAAATGAGTATAACAAATATAAAGATTTATCTAAAGAATATAAGTGTAATTTTGAATTAAATGTTATTAAAAAAGCTATTGAGACGAGACTTTATATTCTAAATAACTACTGAAAATTGCGCATATTTTATGAAGGTGTTATAATCTAAATGATGTGGGGAATAGGTATGGCAAAAAGTAAGATGTCATTTTATGAAATGTTTTATACATTTTTAATAGGGTGTTTTTTTGGCTGGATTGTTGAAGGATTGTGGTCTTTAATTGCCAAACATGTATTGATTAATCATACTTCTTTAGTAATTGGACCTTTCGATTTAGTATATGGAATCGCCGCAGTTGTTTTAACAATGGTTTTATATCGCTTAAAAAATAAAAGTAATTTTGAGGTATTTTGTATTTCTTTTGCTACGGGTTCTATTTTAGAATATATTTTGAGCTATGTTATGGAAGTAACATTTGGTTTTGTAGCTTGGAATTATAAGATGAAACCATTTAATTTAAATGGACGTATTTGCTTAATGTATTCTATATTTTGGGGAATTCTTGGAGTAATATGGATTAAATTAGTATACCCTAAAATAAAAAAATTAATTGATAAGATTCATGCAGCTGAAGGAACTATATTTATGAGATTGATGATTGTCTTTTTGATATTTGATGCTTTATTAACTTTAGGAGCAATTGAAAGAGGAAAAAAATATGAACAAGGTGTTCAACCTCAAAATAAAATTGAAGAGATAATTGATAAATACTTTGGGGTTGAATATTTAAATAATATATTTAATAACCGATGGAATAAAAAATAATTTTTATGAGGTGGGCACGTGAAAGAAATTCAAAAAATAAATTTTACTACTAAAATATTTCCTCTATTTAGTGGAATGTCAATGGATTTATTATTTTGGGCAGCTATTAATATGATTTTTTTAACAACTGTTAAAGGTCTTAATGCTTCACAAATAAGTGTAATGACATCAATTAGTTCGCTAGCAGCAATTGTTATTTATCCTGTAGCGGTGAAGATTATAAAAAAAATAGGAAATATTAATTCTGTTAGATTAGGAACAATACTTCTTTTGATTGGAGCTTCGTTATTAACTTTTTCTAAAGCTTTTTTATTAATTATATTTGGCAAAGTTGCATATGAAATATCTTTTATCTTTAAAAATATGGATAATGTTGTTTTAAGAAAAAATTTAAAGTATATGAATAAAACAGATGACTTTATCAAAATTCAAGGGAAGGCGACATTTTTCTATTCCTTTTTGACATTGATAATAGCATTTATATCAGGTTTTATATTTAATATTAACAATTATTTGCCAATGATTCTTTGTACAATTATTTGTGTTATTGATGTTATTCTTTCTTTTTGTTTATATGAATGCCAGGGAGAAAATATAAAAGAAGAAAAAACTAAAAATAAAATGTCTATGTCTAAAATAATTATGTTGATTATTATCCTTTATGGTTTAACTTTTGCTGTTATTAATCTTGGACAGTCTAATAGTCAATTATTTATTCAATATGAATTGAATTCATATTTAAAGATTGATACAATTGCTATTATTTTATCGGTTATTTTAACTCTTTCACGATTGGTAAGATTTGCAAGTAATTTTCTTTTCAATAAATTCTATAATGTTAAAAATTCAAAATTATTGTATACTATTTCTTCCTTATTAGCTTTAGCCTATGTATTGTTAATTATGGGTGGTTTAATACCTGTAAAAATTTTAAATATAGTTTTAATGACGATAGGATTTTGTATCTTTTTAGGAGTTAGAGATCCATTTCTTAATTATACGAAAACTTTTCTTTTAAATAATTGTCATGAAGAATATCACCAAAATGCAATGGCATATTTAACAACTTCACAGCAAATTGGTAATTTTGTGGTAAGTGGGATTATTGCATTAATTTTACTTAAAGCAAGTATTATGTATGTTATGATATTCTTGTTATTAGTTGCTATATTTGATATCTTCCTAGTTAAAAAAATATATAGTTTGGTAGAAAAATAATATAAAAACATCTTTAAATATGAAGATGTTTTTATATGGTTATTACTTAAAAAATGAGATATTTGATGATAGATTATTATTTTGTCATTGTTTAAACTCATTAATGTGTCTCGAAAAGTATTTTGAACACTAATATTTTTTTTACAAGCTTTTATGATATAATGTGATTAGTTAAAGTATGGGTGTATTTGTATGAAAGAAATATTATATAATTATGATAATTTAAAAGCCGAAGATATTGATGAAGTTGTCATTAGAACAAAAGGTTTGATTATTAATAGTAGTAATGAAATAACTCTCGGTTATTCTCATAAAACTTATCAATTCCCAGGTGGTCATTTAGAGAATGGCGAGAGTTTAGAAGAGTGTTTGTTAAGAGAGATAGAAGAAGAAACAGGGATTAAAATAAAAGATGCAATATTAAAACCATTTGAAAAAATTACATATTATAGTAAAAATTATCATGGTTCTGGTAAAAATAGGGAAAATGATATATATTTTTATATTGTTAATACGGATGCTAAGTTTGATATGAATAATTCTAAGTTAGATGAGTGGGAAAAAGAAGGTAATTTTATGGTTAAAACTTTGCCGATGGAAAACATTGAACAAGTATTAATAGATAGCTTATCTGATAATCCAATTAACAAGGTTATTGTTGAGGAAATGTTGGAAATTATTAAGGAATATAAGAAAATAACTAATATAGATGTAGATTAAAATTCTATGCCAAAGAGGATTGGTAGTTGATAAATTTAATAAATAAATTACTTTGTTATTGGTAATATTGATATGAACTCTGTTTCTTGATATAGAAATGGGGTTTTTAGATGATTAATATGATTGTTTATTTATTGACTATTAGTGATTTCTACTATAAAATTAAGTGGATTAAAGGGAGTGAGATTGTGAGAGAAATAATTGTTGAAACAACGTTAGATAGTATAAAATTAATTCCTTTTTTGTTTTTGGCTTTTTTAGTCATTGAATATTTTGAACATAAGTTAAGTAGTAAAAGTAAAAAGATAGTAAGTAAAGCTGGTAAATTTTCCCCTTTAATTGGAAGTTTGTTGGGTTTGATACCCCAATGTGGTTTTTCTGTAGTAGCAACTAATTTATATATTACGAGAATTATTTCATTAGGAACATTAGTTGCAATATACTTATCGACAAGTGATGAAATGTTACCAATAATGTTATCACAAAAGGTAGCTTTTAAAACAATTTTAAGTATTTTATTAATAAAGTTTATAGTTGGTATGATTGTGGGGTATTTGATTGACTTTTGTTTACGTAAAAATAAAAAAGTCAATAATATATCTTATGAAATTTGTCATGATGAACACTGTGGGTGTGAAAAAGGAGATAGTTTAATTAAGTCAAGTATAATTCATACCTTAAAAACTTTAGGTTATTTATATTTAATTACTTTTATTCTTAATTTGTTATTTAAGTATTTAGGATCTCAAGTATTAAATAAAGTATTTTTAGATAATACAATTTTTACACCATTTATTACTAGTTTAATAGGTTTAATACCTAATTGTGGCTCAAGTATTATGATTACAGAGTTATATTTAAATAAGACGATTAATTATGCTAGTATGTTATCAGGATTGTTAACAGGATGTGGAGTGGCCTTGTTAGTGTTATTTAAAGCTAATAAAAATGTTAAAGAAAATATTAAAATATTAGGAATAATATATGGTATTGGTGCTTGTATTGGCGTTATTTTAGAATTATTAGGTTACTTATTATAAATATAGATTTTTATATTAAGGCATGGTATAATTTATTTATCAAGATAAGAATATATTTGATGTAATTGGTATGAATTAAATATCTAGTTATAAATTAAGTAAGAGACTTGTCTGTCATGATACAGGAGTCTTTTTTTAGAAAGAGGATATTAAATGCAATATTATAGTGATAGTAGTGATGATGTTTTAAAGCAATTGAATTCTAGTAAAAGAGGATTAACTGAAAAAAAAGTTAAGGATAATTTAGCTAAGTATGGGAAAAATGAACTGCCATCTGGGCAAAAGGATAGTTTGTTAAAACTTTTTTTGTCACAATTTACGAATCCAATTGAAATAATTTTAGTTATAACAGTTATTTTATCTTTCTTAGCTCATGAAGTGGTGGATGCTATAGCACTGGTTATTATTATTTTAGTTGATGTATCGTTAGGAACTTTTGAAGAGTGGCGTGCTCGTAAAGATGCTGAAAGTTTAATTAATATGATTAAAGTAACCACCAAAGTAATACGTGATAATCGGGAAGTCATAATTAATTCTAAAGATGTTACCGTGGGAGATATTATGGTATTAGAAAGTGGTGATAAGATCAGTGCTGATGCGCGAATTATCGAGTGTCATAATTTTCAAGTTGATGAATCACCTTTAACGGGAGAAAGTATAGCAGTTATTAAAACTAGTGACACTTTAATGAAAGATATCTCTTTATCAGAAAGAAAGAATATGGTATTTGCAGGAACTTCGGTAATAACAGGGCGAGCCCAAGTGATAGTCGTTAATGTTGGTCTAAATACAGAAATAGGGCATATTGCTGATAAAGTAACAAATACTAAGAAAGAAAAATCACCTTTAACAATTAGAACTGAAAAATTTTCAAAACAAATAAGTATGATTATTTTATTGGTGGCGATAATTACAACTGTTGTATTAGTAGTCAAAGGCTATCCTTTAAATGAAATATTTTTGTCAGTTATTGCTTTATCAGTTTCAGCAATGCCTGAGGGTTTGCCTTTAGCTTTAACTATGGCTTTAACGATATCTTCAAAAAGAATGGCTAAGAAAAAGGTTATTGTAAAAAATTTGAATGCTGTTGAATCTTTAGGTAGTTGTACGGTTATTGCTTCTGATAAAACAGGAACATTGACAGTTAACGAACAGACGGCTAAAGAAATTGTAATGGCCGATGGCGATACGTTTGATGTTACAGGAACAGGCTATAATGGTCTTGGGGAAGTTAAACCACGTGGAAAAGCTCTGATAAAAAAAGCGGAATATATTGCCTGGTTAGGTGCTATTAATAATGAGGCTCATTTTGAAAAGACTGGGGATAAATGGGAATCTTTTGGGGATTCAATAGATATTGCCTTTTTAAGTCTAGCAGAAAAGCTTAATATTGCTGAAAAACCAGAGATAATAGAAAGAATTCCTTATGAATCAGAAAATCAATATTCAGCTGTTTTTTATAAAAAAGGAAATGATACATATTGTACAGTTAAAGGCTCTTTAGAAAAAGTAATGGCCTTTTCTGAAGAAAATCGAAAGTATTATCAACAAAATGAGGAGTTAACAGCGAAAGGCTACAGGGTTATTGCTTTAGCCGATGGTAAAGTTAAGGGAACAGATAAAAAAGATATTGTTAATTTACAATTTATCGGTTTAGTAGCTTTTATAGACCCAATTAGAGTTGAAGTAAAAGCTTCTATAAAGGAGTGCAAGAATGCAGGAATAAAAGTAATAATGATTACAGGAGACCATCCTTTAACAGCATATGCTATTGCCAGTGAACTCGGCTTGTGTAAAAATGCAAGTGAAGTAGCGACAGGCAAAGATATTAACGAATATCGTAATAAGGGCGAAGATGCTTTTGATGAATTTGTTGCACGAATTAAAGTTTTTTCAAGAGTCACGCCAATTGATAAATTAGATATTGTCAATTCATTAAAAAGACAGGGTGAGTTTGTAGCTGTAACTGGTGATGGAGTAAATGATGCCCCAGCTATTAAATCCGCTAATATTGGGATTGCCATGGGAAGTGGAACAGATGTAGCTAAAGAAACGGCATCAATGATTGTGGCTGATGATAATTTTACTTCGTTAGTTGCTGGAGTTAAAGAAGGAAGAACAGCTTATAATAATATTAGAAAAATAACATTATTTTTACTAAGTTGTGGTTTTGCTGAAGTTTGTTTTTTCTTATTATCGATTGGTTTTGGTTATGATATACCTTTGGTAGCTATTCAATTATTATGGTTAAATATAGTAACAGATGGTTTACAAGATATAGCTTTATCTTTTGAAAAATCAGAAAAAGATATAATGAATGAACAACCACGAAATACTAAAGAATCTTTGTTTTCTAAAGATTTAATGTTGGAAGTAAGTATATTAGGAATTACAATAAGTACAGTTATTTTCTTAGTTTGGAAAGTGTTAAGAGATAGAGGAACTGATCTTGTGGTATCACGAGCTATTATCATGATGCTAATGGTGTTTATTCAAAATGTTAATGTTTTAAATTGTCGTAGTGAAAAAATAACGCTTTTTAAAAAATCTCTTTTGGATAATCCGTTAGTAATTATAACGGTTCTTGGATCAATTATGTTACAAATAATAATGTCAGAGATCCCTGTAACAGCGATGTTTTTAAAAGTAACACCATTACCATTATCTATCATTTTTAATTTATTATTATTGTCATTAATCATAATTGTGGTATTTGAAATATATAAATTAGTGTATCGTTTAAAAAGGAGGTGAATGAAGTGGAAAATAATAGTATTATAGCTCTTGGAGCCATTTTGATTGGCTTAGTTTTATGCTTTAGTGGTTTTAAACTTCAGAAATTAGTTATTACTTTAGTATGGTTTATAATTGGTTTTGGTATAGCTAGATATGTGTGTCCCTATTTTACTGATTCTTCTTCAATAAAATTGATAGTTGAGATTATTGCTGGTATTCTTTTGGGATCAATTGGTTTTAAATTAGAAAAGTTGGCTTTAATGATTGCCGTAGCTTATTTAGTTTATAAATCTTTTGGTTCTTATATAAATGGTTTTGATCCTAATATTAATTTAATTATCAGAATTGTTGTATCTTTGGTAATAGGAGGATTAGCAACTTTATTTATCAAGCCAATTTTAATTGTTGTTAGTGCTTTAGGAGGAACAGCGCTAATTAAAGAATATTTAACAGTTTTATTGAATGTATCTCCTTCAGTTATGGGGGTTATTTTAGTAGTTTTATTAATAGCTGGTATTGTGATGCAGTTTAAAACTAGTTAAAAATAAATTTATATATTTGAAAGGTAGTATAATATGTTGCGAGAATTTTTTGTAAATGAGCAACCTAAATTTTTGTTTAAACAATTTGGTTTAATTCATAATCTTTTTATTATAGCGGTAATAGTGGGAATGATTATGATTTATATTAATCGTAATAGAATAGGAAAAATACCTAAAAAAATAAGTTTGAGAATACTTAAAGTAAGTGCTGTAATTTTATTAATTAATATGATAATTTTTACGATAGGTAATTTATATTATGGTAGTTTTGATTATACAAAGCATTTACCATTGCATCTATGTTTTATTGCTAATTATATGTTTATGGTAGGAATTTTATTTAGTAAAGAAGGATTATTAAAGTATACAATATTTTTATGTTTTATTGGACCAATTCCAGCTATTTTATGGCCTGATTTGGTATCGACTATTGATAATTTTGACTTTTGGCAATATGTTATTTCTCATCATTTCTTTATTTTAATAAGTTTCTTTTCTTATTATGCTTTAGCTTATAAAGTTAACTTTAAAGATTTTATAAATACTTTTGTATTGACTAATATTTTGATGATTGTCATGTATCCTTTTAATAAGATATTTAAAATGAATTATATTTTTTCAACTCAAATTCCTGATAATGTTTTATCTTTATATCCATGGCTTAAGTATTTTCCACCAATGTTAGTTTTAGAAATAACAGGATTAGTAATTGCGGGTTCAATATATTATTTTATTATTAAAAAACGAAATGAAGAATTAACTAAGTAGTTTAGTTAATTTTTTTAGATTAGTAAATGAATGAAGTTTTACACTTCATTCATTTACTAATCAGTATAAGACGTGTTATAATACTAGATGAAAAGGTGAGGGTATGGCACGTATATTAGATCTAGATAAAAAATATAAATCAATAATATTTTTGTTATTAATTGTGTTCTTTTTAATAATATTTGTAGCTATTATCTTTAGCAAAGGGAAAGACTTATTTAGTGATAAAGGGACTGTAGCGGTAGTTGTAAATGAAGGGGATTTAGTAATAAATTATATTGATGGTGAGACAATAAATTTTTTTGATAATAAGGAACATAATTATGGTATTTCAATTACTAATAATGGCCAAGAAAAAGTTTATTATTCTATATATTTAGAGGATGTAAATATAAGTAATGTTAAAATAGATGTTAAAGATGAAAAGGGAACGGTTATTAAAGATACTAGTAGTAATGTAGTAGATGAAAAGTTAGTTAATTTATATAGTTTAGATGCTCAAAAGACAGTTAGATTTCAAATTATAGTATCACCTAAAGATACTGTTAATTTTAAAGGGAAGTTAAGAGTAGAAAATGAATCTATGTCTACTAATTCTTTTGATGATTTAATTCTTTTAAATAATTATATTGTGGCACCTCAAAGTAGGGTTGGTAATGAAATTGCCATTTTAGATGAAGGACTTATTCAAACTAATGATAATAAAGGAGTGTCTTATTATTTTAGAGGCAATGTTCTTAATAATTATGTAAGTCTAGGTAATTTATTATTTAGAATTGTTAGAATAAATGGAGATCGAACAGTTAGATTAGTTTTAAATGATGTTTTAGAAAACCAGTATGCTTATAATAATGTAGCTACAGGTGAAGAAGATAAAAATCCGGCGATTTTAAATAATTCGTCGTTAAGTGAAATATTAAATAATTGGGTTAAGGAAAACTTAAGTGATTATGATAGTTATTTAGCTATGGGTGATTATTGTACTGATACAACGTTTAATTATACTTTGAATAATAATAATTATTCTAAGACATATGAAAGAGTGTTTGCAGATATGGCACCAGATTTATATTGTAATGGTGAACTATACAGTAGTAAAGTTGGTTTATTAAGCATCGATGAAGTTGTTTTAGCTGGAGCTTATAAAAATATGGTAAATGATAATTATTATTTATATAATAAAGATATATCGGGTAGTTATTTAACTACTAGTACATTTGCGATTAATGAAGCAGGGATAATATCAATGATGAATGTTATGTCTAATGGAGCTTTAGGAGATGGAATTTTTATTAATAATTTAAGTTATATAAGACCTGTTGTTAATATAAGTATTAATGCGAAAGTGAAAGGAAAAGGGACAATTGATAATCCTTATATGATTGTTTCTTAATGTTTAAGTAATAAGGTAAAATAAGTAATAGCTGTGAAGAAATATTTATTGTTAGAGATAATAATGATAAAATATTAGTGAAGGGAGTAATAAAGATGTATTTAATAGACATTGTATTTGATAAATATTTTTTATACCTTTTAGCGATTATAATATTGGTCGTTTTAGCCACGACAATTTATCTTTTATACTCTCAAAATAAAACAATTAAAGATGAGATTAATAAACAGAAAATGCTTGATTTAAATAAGGAAGAAAAGATTAGTGTTAATAATGATACGAGTGCTTTAAAACCAGAAATAAATACAGAAATGGAAGATTTACAAAGTCTTACTAGAGAGTTAGAAGCAATTCCTAAAGAACACAATATCAATATGACTCCTTATGAGTTGGAACAAGAAGAAAAAGCCATTATTAGTTATGAAGAATTAGTTAAAGAAAATAACGAAAATACAGATGCTAAGGTAGATATTTCTTTATGTAATAAAAATATTTTAGATGACGAGACAACTTATACTCATGAAGAAGAATATTTACAAGAGTTAAAAAATCTAAATAAAATATTAAATTAGGAGTTTCTTTATGAACAAACAGAATAAGGAAAAATTATATATATTTGATTATAATTTAATTTTTATCAATGTTTTGTCAGTGGTTATTTTAATTATTACTGGTTATTTTACGTGGTGTTTAATAAGATTAAAGGGACTTGATATAAGAGGCTTTATTGATGATTTAAAAGTTTTTAAATTATTTTGGTATTTGATTATAATGGTGGCTTGGTTAGTTATTCATGAAATTATTCATGGTTTATTTTATATTATCAATGGAGCTAATAAAGAAAATATTACTTATGGTGTAGCTTTGGAAAAAGGAATATTTTATTGTAAATGTGGCGAATTTATAAATAAAAAAAATATTATTTTATCTGTAATTGCACCATTTGTTATCATTGGAGTTATAACTTATGTAATTGGTTTTGTAATTAATTCTTGGTTATTAATTTTTCTCTCAGTAATTAATATTGTCGGCGCAGCTGGAGATTTGGCGATGTTTACTTTTTTCTTAAAACGTGATAAAAATCTAAAATTTAAGGAGTTAGGTGATTCGACAAGGTTTTGTTTACAAACAAAAGAAGATTTAACTAATAAAAAATTTATTAGTGTTAAATTAAAAAAGATTGTTGAGGATGAAAGAGAAATTTTAGAAGAAAAGCAACAATTAATTAATATTAGTAAAGATAGTAAATATATTTTAATATTTTTTGGGGGTCTTATCGCATTAAATCTGTTATTAAGTTTAATATTAATGTTCATAGATTAAGGGTAATCTTTTTGATTATCCTTTTTTATGATATAATCTCTTGGTTAGGTGATGTTTATGAAGTTTGCGATTATAACGTTTGGATGTAAAGTTAACTTGTATGAATCTGTTTTTATGAAAGAATTATTATTAAAGAATAACTATGTCTTTTGTGATGATTATAAAAAGAGTGATATTGTTATAGTTAATACTTGTAGTGTTACTAATACGGCAGATAATAAATCAAAAAAGACGATACGTAATGTTAGAAAAAATAATCCCAAAGGTATTTTAGTAGTATGTGGTTGTACAGCTGAAAATAAACAAGAAGCATTAAATGATATGGGTATTGATATTTTAATTGGTAATAAAGATAAGTCAAAAATAGTAGAGTTGATTGAAAAATATAAATTAAATAAAGAAAAGTATATTAAGTTTTATCATACACGTCATTTAGAATTTGAAAATATGGAAGTACAAAGATTTGATGAGTTAACAAGAGCTTTTATTAAAATAGAAGATGGTTGTAATAATTATTGCGCTTATTGTATTATTCCATATGTTAGAGGTAGTGTTAGAAGTAAACCAATAAATGAAGTTATAGAAGAAGCGAAAAATTTAGTAGCTAATGGGCATCATGAAATTGTTTTAACAGGGATTAATACGGGCGCTTATGGTAAAGAAATTGGTCAATATGATTTAACTGATTTAATTAGAGAATTATCTAAAATAAAAGAGTTAGAACGAATCAGAGTTTCTAGTATTGAAATGACCGAAATAAATGATAAATTTATTTCGGAATTAAAAAATAATCATAAGTTATGTGGACATTTGCATATTTCATTACAATCAGGAAGTGCTAGAATTTTAAAAATAATGAATCGTAAGTATACCAAAGAAGAATATCTTTTAAAAGTTAATAAAATTAGAGAAGCTCGACCAAATGTTAATTTAACGACAGATGTTATAGTTGGTTTTCCTTCGGAGACAGAGGAAGAATTTTTAGAATGCATTGAGTTTTGTCGCAAAGTAGGCTTTAGTAAAATTCATGTTTTTCCTTATAGTATTAGAGAGGGAACTAAGGCAGCAACAATGAGTAATCAAATAGCTAATGCCATTAAAAAGCAAAGGGCTAGAGAGTTAATAAAAATAGATGAAAAATTGCAATATGATTACAATTGTCAATTTATTAATCAAACCCTTAATGTATTAATCGAAGAAGTTTCTGATGATATTTCGGTAGGTCATACAGAAAATTTCTTAAAAGTAGTTATTAAGCAAAAATTAGAACCTAATAAATGTTATGATGTAGTAATTAAAAAAGCTAATGTTTTAGATGTGGAAGGGATATTGAAATAAAGGAAAAAATATTATATAATTTGAATATAGTAAATAAGAATATCTTTATAAAACTAAGGGAAGTGTTTTGATGATGAGTCAAAAATTTAAAAATCAAAAAACGCAAAATATAGGGGTTGCTTTAACTGATAAGGGCCGTGATGCTTTAAGAAAAATCGGCGCAATAAAAAATAGCAATCAGACAAAAGAAGAAGGATTAACTAAAACGATTAATGAAGCAAGTGATATTATTTTGGTTCATTGGGCTAATTATGTGATTAAACAAATTGAAAAGGATAACTATTCAAAAAAATTAAATAGTCAGGATAAAGAAATATTTATGAATCATTTCTTACATATGATGATTAATTATTATAATTATCTTGATCAAATAGAGTCAGGATTACCTAAAAATCTTATTCAAAATAGTATTATGAATTATCACGAACAATTTAGAAAAGAAGCGTATCTTTTAAATGAAACTTTGAGGACTGCAGATTTGATGGATTTATCATATAATAAGACTCCATATCTAAATGCTATGATTTTTGATAAAAAAGGTATTAATTTAGTGGATAAAGGAATGTTGGGAGAGCAAGTTGATAGTGATGGTAAAATAGTTACTTTTAATTTATTTAAAAATAATTATACAGTTTATTTACAAGAAACAGAAAATGATAAAGCTGTCAATTATGGAAAGAAAGCAATTTTAATAAAAAATAAACCTTATATAAAAGAAGAGTATTTATGTGCTTAAGATTGAATAAAACCTGTATAGTTGTGTAAAAGAGTTTTGACACTAAAATTGAAGTGTAGTATATTATAGTTATAATAGGAGAGTGGTATTATGCCAAATGGAGATGTTGATGCTAAAGAAAATCGCGCTTTAGATAAAAGTTTAGATACTTCTGGTAAAGATATATATCGTAAAGGTTATAAAAAAGGACGCTCAAAAGGCTTTTGGGAAGGCTTTTGGAAAGGCTCTATAGGTGGTATATTGGCTACAGCAATGGTTACATTAGGAATTGCGGGAGCAACTCATTTAGTGGGAGGTATTATTGATAAGTTTAATAATAATACTAATGAGTATGTGGAAAGTGGTTATCATGCAGTTATCGATAGCACACATCCTGCAACTGACCCGGGAACATATTGGTATGATTATAAATCAATAGCTGATATTTATGACCCTGAAAGTATGGATTTATATTCTTATATTTTTGGAGTTTATAAAAAAGTTGGTTGGGATAATGAAAGTGCAATTAATAGTATGAATCAAGTTATGCATTATCTTTGTGAAAAAGGATTAACGGACTGTGATGATTTTGGTAGCTTTTGCGATAAAATAGGGGCATGTACGGTAACGGATGGTAAAAAAGAAATAGATTTACGAGAATTCCAACGACGTATGGCAGAATATGTTAGTCGATATAATGATTTAAGTAATATGAAATCAGAAGTAGCTGCGAAAGAGGATGAACTTTCTTCTTCGTTTGGACATAGTTTTTAGGGTGATTAGATGGAAGAAATGAATGAATATATAACATTAGAAGATGGTATAGACTATTTTATTATTGATGAAATAGAAGAAAATGGCAATACTTATTTATATTTAACTAATGAAAATGATGTTGAAGATTTTTGTATTCGTAAAATGGCTGATAATAATAAAGTTGTAGCATTAGATAATGAAGAAGAGTTTAAGAAGGCATTACTTTATTTTACTAAAAAACATAAAGAAGAATTAAATACAGAAAACGAGTAATCGTTTTTTTATTTTAAAATAAATTTTACTTATTGACGAACAATTGTTTTTTGATATATAATAGCCAAAGAGAGTTAGGTAACTATTTTTAAATTTGGAAAATGGAAACGAAGGTAAAAAGCAAATGGAGTATGTTAGAGGAAAATTTAAACAGATGATATTTGAATCAGAAAATGGCTATAAAGTTGGTTTATTTCGAGTTAAAGAAGCGTCTTTAGAAATGAGTGAATATGTAAATAAGACGATAACTTTTACTGGTTATTTTGCTGAATTAAATAGCGAAGATGTTTACAAATTATATGGACAATATGTTTTTAATGAACGATATGGTAATCAATTTCAAGTTTCATCTTATGAAAGGGAAGAACCTAAAGGCAAAGATGCCGTAATGGATTTTTTATCCAGCTCATTAGTTAAAGGTTGTGGTGAAAAAACAGCCCAAGCTATTGTGGATACTTTAGGGGAAGATGCTTTAACCCTCATTAAACAAGATTATCTAGTTTTACTACATGTACCGGGTATTTCAGTAAATAAAGCTAAAAGAATTTATAATTCAATCGTTAAATATCAAAGTACGGATGAGATTATTGTTAATTTAAAAAAATTAGGGTTTACAATCAATGAGGCTTTAGCGATTTTAAACAAATGGGGAGAAGCTTCATTAGAAATTGTGGAAACTAATATTTATAGTTTGATTGATATAATTGATTTTACGAAATTAGATAAGATTTTTTTAAGTATGAAAGCTTGTGATAGCTATGAACGTGTTTTAGCGTGTATTATTGAGTCATTTAAAAGATTAAGTTTTAAAAATGGTGATACGTATTGTTATAAAGAAGAATTGTTTAGTAATATTAGAAATGAGTTTAAAATATTTATTACAGAAGAACAATTAGATGAATATTTAGCTATTTTAAAGAAAAATAATGAAATAGTAGTTTTAAATAATGCTTTGTTTTTAAAAGAATATTATGATTATGAGGAAGAAATAGCTTTAAATTTAGAATTAATATGTCGTCATGGAAATAAAAAGTTACAACATTTTGATGATTTAATAGCAGGTATTCAAAAAGAAAATAATGTTAAATATAATGTTGATCAAAAGAAAGCTATTAAAAATGCTTTAACGAATAGAATTAGTATTATTACAGGTGGACCAGGTACAGGGAAAACAACAATTATCAATTCGATAGTTAAGCTATATATTAGAATTAATAATTTAAATTATAAAGATGTTATTAATGAAATAGCTTTATTGGCTCCTACGGGACGAGCTGCTAAAAAAATGAGTGATTCAACGGGATTGAGTGCGATGACAATTCATCGATATTTAAAGTGGAATAAGGAAAAAGATGAATTTCAAATAAATGAATATAATAAAAATCCTCATAAATTAATTATTGTAGATGAAACTAGTATGATAGATACTTATTTATTTGCTTCTTTATTAAAAGGAATTGGTCATAATATAATGTTGGTGTTAGTTGGAGATGCTAATCAATTGCCATCAGTAGGACCAGGGTTAATATTAAATGATTTAATAGATTCTGATATGTTTGTCCATACAACTTTAGAACAAATTTATCGTCAAAGTGAAAATTCATATATTCCTGTGTTGGCTAAAGAGATTAAGGATCATAATTTACGAAGCGATTTTATGGCACAAACTGATGATTATAATTTTTTGCCGGCGAGAGGCTTAGCAATAAAAGAGATGATTAGAAAGATTTGTTTAATGAGCAAGGAAAAAGGATTAACTGAAGAAGATATTCAAGTATTAGCTCCAATGTATAAAGGTGAAAATGGGATAGATAATTTAAATATTCTTTTACAAAGTATTTTTAATCCTCATGATAAGGATAAGAAGGAAGCCAAAGTGGGCGATGTTATTTATCGAGTTCATGATAAAGTTTTACAATTAGTAAATGATCCAGATAATAACATATTTAATGGCGATATTGGATATATTAGTAGTATAGATACAATTATAAATCCTAAGAAAAAAGAAGTGTTTACAATTAATTTTGATGGTAATGAAGTACTTTATGGAAGGGAAGACTTAATTAATATTAAACATGCTTATGCGATTACAATTCACAAAAGTCAAGGTTCAGAGTTTGCTCATGTTATAATGCCTATTTCCAAAGCTTATTACAAGATGTTATATAATAAACTCATTTATACAGGGGTATCACGAGCTAAAAAAAGTTTAATAATTATTGGGGAAGAAGAAAGTTTTCTTATGGGGACAAACAATGATTATTCAACACAAAGAAAGACTTACCTTAAAACACAGATAATGAATAAATTTTTAAATAATGACCATACTACAATATAGAGGTGAGTTTAAATGAAAATGAGTAAAGATAAAATGAATTGGATGTTACTTATTGGGGGTTGCATGGTATCAATGGCAGCAGGATTGGTTGCCGGATGTATGAAAGAAAAAATGAAAAAAATGGATTCATGTTGTATTATAGATGAATTGTAGGACCTAGAAAAGGTCCTTTTTCAAAGGTGAGATATGAAAACAGATAAACTTAAAGAGTTTGTGTTATTGTTAATAGCTATTATCTTGGTTATATTTATTGTTAAATATTTAAATTTACTAAATTATATCGGCTTAATATTTAGTATTTTAATACCTGTTTTTGTGGGATTTATTTATGCTTGGATTTTTAATCCTTTAATAAAAAAGTTAAGTGCTAAACATAAACGAAATTTTATTTGTATTGCTTTATTTTTGTTGATTATCATAATTATTTTCCTATTCTTTTCTTTATTAATACCAATCTTTTATAAGGAAATTGGTGAATTAAGTGATATTTTGCCCCCAATGTTTAAAATGGTAGCAAGTAAAGTTGATAATTGGGGATTAAAGAATTTTTTAGATAAGTTATTGTTGTTTTTTACGGATAATGTACCTTTATATTTAGTAAATGGCTTTAAAGTGTTATTTAAATACTTAGGTATTACTTTAGTAGGATTAATATTAGGATTATATATGAGTATGGATTATGAAAAAATAGTTAAATTTATTTATGAGATAGTTCCTAAAAAATGGCAATGTATCTTTATTAATTTAACACAGGAAGTTAGTGAAGAAACAAGAAAGTGTGTTAATGGGACATTGTTTGTAGCTTTTTGTGTTTTGGTATTAGATAGCTTGTGTTTTTCTTTAATTGGTTTAGATGCTTCCTTATTATTAGGAGTATTATGTGGTATTACCGACTTAGTTCCCTATGTAGGACCATATATTGGAGGAGCGGTGGCCGTAATTGTTGGGTTTACGGAAAGTAAATGGTTGGGAATTATTACATTAATAATATGTGTAGTGGTCCAAAGTATAGAAAATTATATTTTGCAACCAATTGTTATGAGTCGTAGTATTAAAATAAGTCCAGTATTAATAATTATTGGTTTATTGGTATTTGGTAATTTCTTTGGTATAGCGGGGATGATTTTAGCAACACCAATAGTGGCAATGATTAAAGTAGTGGTCTCTCATATTAAAAGTGCAATTGATAAATGTAAAGAATAAGGGATATCTCAGTATAGAAAGTAAGTCTTTACTTTTAATAAATATTTTTATATAATTTATTTGTTAATTAAATTTATTAGTCATTGATGAAGAAAAAGTAATTTAAAAAATTTAAAGAGAGCTAGTGGATGGTGGGAACTAGTAATGGCTTAAATGAAAGAGCTACCTTTGGAGACTAATCGGATAAACCGTTATTATTAATTAAGTGAAAAAAAGGATGGTACCGCATTATTTGCTCCTTGGCAAGTAATGTTTTTTTATGGAGGAGGCTTGTATGAGAATATTTTTAATTGCTGGTAAAGCGGGTAGTGGCAAAAATGAAGTAGCTAAGATTATTAAAAATAATTTACAAAATTCTGTGATAACAGGATTTAGTAAGTATATTAAACTTTTTGCAAAGGAATTGCTTCCTTGGGACGGAAACGATAATGATAAACCCCGCGATTTTTTACAAAAAATGGGTGATACTTTACGAGGAATTGATGAAGATTTTTTAACTGAGCGTTTAAAACAAGATTTAGAAGTTTATCGTCTTATGGGAATAAATAATGTAATTATTAGTGATGTAAGATTAGTACATGAAATTGAATATTTTAAAAAGTTAAAAGATTATGACATAGTAACAATTCGTGTTAATACCGATTTTTCAAAAAGGGTTTTAACTGAAGAAGAGAAAAATCATCATACAGAAATAGAACTAGATAATTATCAAAATTTTGATTATATTATTAATAATGCTTTTGATTTAAGTTTATCTGAAGACATAAAGAAAATAGTAGAAGGAATGAAGTAAAATGAATTTAAAAGATTTATATATTAATTTTTTTATAGAAAAGGGGCATAAACAAATACCAAGTGCACCAGTTGTTCCTGAAAATGATCCATCAGTTTTATTTAATACAGCAGGAATGCAACCATTAATCCCTTATTTGATGGGACAACCACATCCATATGGAACTAGATTAGTTGATTATCAAAAATGCGTTAGAACCAATGATTTAGATGAAATAGGTGATGCTGTTCATCATACTTTTTTTGAAATGCTTGGTAACTGGAGTTTAGGTGATTATTTTAAAGAAGAAAGTATATCTTGGAGTTTTGAGTTTTTAACAACGAGGTTAAATATCCCTGTAGAAAGATTAGCTGTTACGGTATTTGCGGGAAATGAGGTTATTCCATTTGATGAAGTAAGTTATAATAAGTGGTTAAGTTTGGGCATAGATAAAGATAAGATTGCTAAAACTGTCGATGATAACTTTTGGATAGCTGGAGAAACAGGACCTTGTGGTGGAGATAGTGAAATCTTTTATTTTAGAAGTTCCGATGAAATTCCTAAAGTATTTGATCCTGAGGATACGAGATGGGTAGAGATTTGGAATAATGTCTTTATGCAATATTATAAAGATGAAAAGGGGGTAGTTACTGAATTACCGAAAAAAAATGTTGATACAGGAATGGGTGTTGAAAGAACAACAGCTATTTTAGAAGGGGTTAACGATAATTATTTATCTAGTATTTGGAAAGATGTTATTGATTTAATTAGTGAGATAGCCAATGTTCCATACCAAAATCATGAAAAAAGTATGCGTATTATTGCTGATCATATAAGAACAGCTGTCTTTATATCAGCAGATCCAGCAGGAATTAAACCTTCTAATACTGATCAAGGCTATATTTTAAGAAGGTTAATTAGAAGAGCGATACGTCATGCTAAAACTTTAGGAATTGATATTAATAGTAATTGGGAAGAACAGATAGCAAGATTAATTTTGGATAAATATAAAGTTTATTATAAAGAGTTAGAAGATAATTATAATGTAGTTTTAGATGTTTTAAGAAATGAAAAAGTTAAATTTGGTCATACTTTAGAAAAAGGTTTAAGAGAATTTGAAAAAGTTACTAAAGATGGTCAAAATATTGATGGTAAAACTGCTTTTCATTTATTTGATACTTATGGATTTCCATTGGAATTAACTATTGAGTTAGCTAAGGAACGTAATTTACAAGTAGATGTCGATGGATATAAGGCGATGTTTGAAGAACATCAAGAAAAATCACGTACAGCTTCCGCAGGTAAATTTAAAGGTGGATTAGCGGGAAATGGGGAAATTGAAACTAAATATCATACGGCAACACATTTATTAAATGCAGCATTAAAATTAGTAGTTGGACCTGATGTTCATCAAAAAGGTTCTAATATTACAGCGGAAAGAATGAGATTTGATTTTAGTTGTGATCACAAGTTAACTTTAGAAGAAAAAGAACGTACGGAAGCAATTGTCAATGAGTGGATTAGTGAAGGCTTACCAGTAACGGTTGAAGAAATGCCTAAAGAAGAAGCTATTAAATCAGGAGCTGAATGTATGTTTATTGAAAAATATCCCGATGTTGTAACTGTTTATAAAATAGGGGATGTTTCTAAAGAGTTATGTGGTGGACCACATGTTAAAAATACCAGTGAATTAGGTCATTTTAGAATTATTAAAGAAGAAGCATCTTCAGCAGGAGTTAGAAGAATTAAAGGAGTATTAGAATGATATGAACCCCGTTTCTTGGACAAAGAAACGGGGGTTTTTATATAAAAGACTTTTAATTTGTTTAGTTTTATTTTATAATATTTGCATTATGTCAAAAAGGGGATGTCACCTATGAAATTAACATTATATCGGCGAATGTGTTTAGAAGAAGCCAATAAAACTATAAAGGAAATGGCTTTTTTTAAGCCTGATAGTGAGATAGCTTTAACGAGAAAATGGTTTTCTACATCTTTATTTCGTTCGCATTATTTTAAAAGTCCATTTTATAATGGTGAGTCAGTTATATTAAAAGTTTTGGTAAATGATACTTATTTTAAAAAAATCTTTGAAGAAGGAACCTTTATTACTAAAGAACCTAATGGTTTTTATGCAAGTAATGATTTGCCAGATGATATTTTGTATGCTAAAGCGCATCGAACAATAAATAGTTTATATAATATTGGTATTTTAAATCTGACGGAATTAAATCAAAATCATTTAGGGATTGAACTAGTTGAAGATTCAGCGTATTGTTCTTTGTTGGAAAAAGATTTATTAGGACAAAAAATAACATCTTTAATTAGCAATAAAAATATTGATAGTCCTTGGGAATTTTATTTTCAACTTCCTTTTGATACGGCTATTTTAGCTTTAAAATATCAGTGTTTTATGATTGAGGGAATTAACCCAATTATTAAAAAGTTACATTTGTCTAAGGATTTAAAAGAACTTCAACAAATTAATTTAAATAAATATCATGTTACTTTAAAAGTTTGTTTTCATCCTTCAATTAAACAGTGTTCAAAATTTAATGAATATAATATGGCTTTAAATCAAAGTGAAATTGTGAAATTTTTACCATTTATTTCCCAAATTAAGGTTGTCGATGTTAAAGAATTAAATGATAAAGAAGATACTAAGGATTTTATAAATATAACGGGTAATAATACTTATACTAAACATCAACAAGTATCTTATCAATCATATCCTTATTTAGATTATCAATTATTTGAAGAAGGAACTTTAAAATTATGTAAATCTCATTTTAAATTAGATAGTTTAAAAGAGATAATTCCTAATTTAAAAGACACGCAAAATATTAGTCAAGTTGATCCAAGACATATTGATATGTTAGATACGCATATTGAAAAAGTTATTAACATGAGTAATTTAGTCATAAATTATTTTAAAGACCAGGGATTTATGATTGATAGTGAAATGTTAGTTTGGTTAAAATGGAGTCTTTTAATTCATGATTTAGGTAAACCATATTGTTCTTGTTTATTTATGACTTCGCGATATTCTCAATTTGGGGATAAAAGTATTTTTCTAAAGCAGATTATAGATGAATTATTAGCACCAGACATTTCTTTTTATATTAAAACAATCTGTCGAATTGGGACTTATTCTTCGCAAACAGGATCTAAAAAATTAAGAAAATTAATTGCTGAATTATTAAAAGAAATTTTATCTGTTTTAAAAGTGACGGAAGAAGAAGCTTATGTAGTTTTAAATAAAATTTTATATACATCTTTATTATTTAAAGTTTCTCATAGTGCTTCTTTAAAACCACGTTCTTTTTGTGCTGCTTATGTAGATGATTTACAATTTTTTGATCGGATTAATGATATTCTTTTAGATAATTTAAAAAATGATTTTGTTTTTCCATATATGGACTTGTATTATGGAGTTATGGATGCTTATACGCGTATAGTAGAAGAATATTATAATAATTTTGCTTATAGTCCAGTTGAACAGGTACAGAAGATGTTAAAAAGTGATTATCAGGATTTATCTTTAGTTTATAATTGTAAAAATAAGTATGTTTTACATTTAGATGATTTAAAACAATATAATTATGATGAATTAATCTGTGCTTATTTTAAAGATAATAGTCCGTTGATAAAAGAATATTTATCGCAAAAAGAGGAAAAAAAGCAAGATAATCAACGTAATCATGGCAGTCTTCATTGTCAAAAAGTGGCAATTTTAAGTTATTTATTAGGTAAATTAAATAATCTAGATGATGAAGCAATCGAAATCCTTCTCTTAGCTAGTAAATACCATGATATAGGTCGTCAAGTTAGTGATGAAAATCATGGTTGGCAGAGTGTTAAAATGTTAAAAGATTCGGCTGTTATGACAAATTATCAAAAGTGCGAATATGTTTACTTTTTAATTGAAGCTCATGAAGTTAAAGATGAAGATAATTTTAGTATTTTAGCAAAATATAATATTGATCATCAAAAGGCCTTATTTTTATTAAGTTTATTTAAGGATGCGGATGCATTAGATCGAACTCGTTTTGATTCGTTAAGAAATTATGGTAGTTGTCTAAATATAAAATATTTAAGAAATAATAATAGTAAGTTGCTTATTAAATTTAGTTATTTATTAAATGCACAATATAAACAAGATGGTAAAGAACTTAGCCCTTCAATTAAACATTTAGTTTTAAAATAGAACAAGTCTCTTCTAGGAGATTTGTTTTTTGACATTTTAATTTGTAAAAATTGAGTGAATATTTGCTTTAAAGAGCAAAATTGTGGTAAAATATTCAAGAATTTTGAGTTTTTTGGTAGAAATTTTAGGTAAAAAAAAGGAAATTACCTAGTAAGCTATAATAATTATAAGTGAGGGGTGATTTTTTATGGCTTTTGTTAGCAATGAAGAAATTAACAATATTCGTGCTAATGCAGATATTGTCTCCATAATTGGTAGTTATCTCCCTCTTACGCAACGTGGTAAAAATTATGTATGTGTTTGTCCCTTTCATGATGATCATTCTCCTAGTATGAGTGTTTCTAGTGAAAAACAAATATATAAATGTTTTGCTTGTGGCGCAACTGGTAATGTTTTTACGTTTGTTTCAGAATATGAAAACGTTCCTTTTATAGAAGCAGTTGCGATTGTAGCCAATAAATGTGGTATGACATTATCAGAGCAGACGTATAAGAGTAATATTACGCAAAATTTTAAAGAAGAATATGAAATTATGCAATTGGCGCAAAAATTTTTTATGAATAATCTACGAACGGATGTTGGTCAAGAAGCTTTGGCATATTTAAAAAAACGTGGAATTAATGATGAAATTATTAAAGAATTTGGCATTGGGTTAAGTCTAGATAGTAATGATTCTTTATATTCATTATTAAGAAAAAAAGGTTATGATGAAAAAAGATTAAACGATTTAGGTTTAATAAATTTAAAAGATGATAAAGCGTTTGATATGTTTACAAGACGTATTACTTTTCCTTTATGGGATAAAGATGGTAATATAGTTGGCTTTAGTGCTCGTGTTTATCGTAATGAAAAAGATGTAGCCAAGTACATGAATAGTCGTGAATCAAAAATATTTAAAAAAGGAGAAACACTTTATAATTATCATAATGCTAAAGACGTAGCTAAAAGAGAAAAACAGATTATAGTTGTTGAAGGCTTCATGGATGCGATAAGGTTGTCTTCTGTAGGAATTAAAAACGTTGTAGCGTTACAGGGTACAGCCATGACTCAAGAGCAAATTAATCTTTTAAAAAAGTTACGTGTCAAAGTAATATTATGTTTAGATAATGATAATGCGGGTTTATTAGCGACGGTTAATAATGGTGAAGAGTTGATAAAGAACAATGTTTTAACTTATGTTATTAGAATTAATGGTGAAAAAGATCCTGATGAATACATTATTGCCAATGGTAAAGAAGCATTTATGCAAAATCTACGTGAACCCTTAAAATTTTTTGATTTTAAAATGAATTATTTAAAACAAAATAAAGATTTAAATAATTTAAGTGACTTAACGACTTATATTAATGATGTAATAAAAGATTTAGCTAGTAATAATGATCCAATTTTAAGGGAGTTAACATTAGCTAAGTTAAGTGAAGAATATAATGTTTCTTTAGATATTCTAAAAAGTAAATTAAATGATTTAAATCCGGTTAAGATTGAAAAAGTTGTGGATAAAGCCCCTAAGGAAGTAATAAAAAAGGATAGTTATATAATTGGGGCGGAGAAAATTATTTATTTTATGCTGAATGGGGAAGAATATATAAGGGAATATCAAAAAAAATTAGGTTTTTTTACGGATAGTTTATATAGAGAAATTGCTAATGAAATTGTATATTTCTTTGAAAACAATCACCAAAAGATAACAGTGGCTGACTTTATAACTTATGTTAGTACTAAGGATAGTATAAGAGATAAAGTAATGGAAATTGTTAATGAATCTATTAATGATCCTATAGATTTAGAAACGATGGATGAGTATATAGTGGCGGTTTTAAAACAAATGACTAAAAATGAAATACAAAGGTTAAAAAAATTAATGAAAGAAGAACTAGATGTTGATAAAAAGATGAAATTGGCTATTCAAATAGCAGAATTAAAAAAAGAGGAAGTGTAGATATGATTGAAATTAAGAGTTTTGAAGAAAGAAAAAAAGAATTAGTAGAACTTGGACAAAAGAATAATAATATATTAACTTTTGAACAGCTAGCCGAAAGTTTAAAAGGCTTAGAAATTGATAATGATTCTTTGGATGACTTATATAATGTTTTAATGGAAAATGGCATAGAAGTTGTAGCTGAAGGCGATGATGGCGAGGTTCCTAAAATAGCTGATGTTGAAGAAGAGAATCTTGTCTTATCAGATGAGGAAATAACTAAAGATATTAATATAAATGATCCAGTTAGAATGTATTTAAAAGAAATTGGTCGCATAAGCTTGTTAAGTTCCGAAGAAGAATTGGATTTGTCTGTAAGAATAGCTAATGGTGAAGAAGAAGCAAAGAATATTTTAGCTGAATCTAATTTACGTTTAGTTGTATCAATTGCTAAACGTTATGTAGGACGTGGTTTATTATTTTTAGATTTAATTCAAGAAGGTAATATTGGTCTTATGAAAGCAGTTGATAAATTTGACTATGGTAAAGGATACAAATTTAGTACTTATGCTACTTGGTGGATAAGACAAGCGATTACTAGAGCATTAGCTGATCAAGCCAGAACAATTAGAGTACCTGTTCATATGGTTGAGACAATTAATAAGATGGCTAGAGTACAAAGACAAATGACTTTAGAGCTTAATAGAGAACCAAGTGAAGAAGAACTAGCAGATAAAATGGGTATTTCTGTTGAAAAAGTTAGAGAAGTAATGAAGATTAGTCAAGACCCTGTTTCATTAGATACACCAATCGGGGAAGAAGATGATTCACATTTAGGCGATTTTATTAAAGATGAAAGAAGTATGAGTCCTGAAGAATATGCAACTAATGAAATACTTAAAGAAGAAATAAAAAATGTTTTAATGACTTTACAAGAAAGAGAACAAGAAGTTTTGGAATTACGATTTGGGTTAGTTGATGGAACTAGTCATACTCTTGAAGAAGTAGGTAAAAAATTTAATGTTACAAGAGAAAGAATAAGACAAATAGAAGCTAAAGCTTTAAGAAAATTAAGACATCCTTCACGCGCTAAGAAATTAAAAGATTTTTTAAGTGACTAAGTTAAGTAAACGATTAGAAAGTTTAGCAAAATTTGTTTTAAAAAATGATAGAGTAGTTGATGTAGGTTGTGATCATGGTTATTTAAGTATTTTTTTAGTAGAAAATAATTTGGCTAAAAAAGTTGTAGCAAGTGATATAAATCCAAATGCTTTAAATATGGCAATAAATAATATAAAGAAAAGAAATTTAAAAATAGAAACTGTTTTAAGTGATGGGTTAAATAATATTGATATGCATGATATTAATACAATAATAATATCAGGCATGGGGACGGCAACTATTTTACATATTTTAGCTAATCATGAAAAAATGAAAAATGTCAATAAATTAATTATTCAATCTAATAACGATCATGAGCTTTTAAGAAAATCTATAAGTAAAATGGGATACTTCTTAACTGATGAAAAATATATAAAAGATAAAGATAAATGGTATATAACATCTTTATTTATAAAAAGTGATAAAGTAAATACTAAAAAAGAGTTGGAATGGGGTTTACTTAATAACGTTCAATATAATAAATATCTTATTGATAAAGAACAAAATATTTTGAAAAAAATACCTTTGGGACATTTCAAAATTAAACTTAGTAAATATTTTAAAATAAGAAAATTAAAAAAAGCTATTTCACGATGAAATAACTTTTTTATTGAAAAAATGTTGGGGCATTAACGCTAGTTATTGATGGTTTAGGGTTTTGAATAGTTTGATTATTTTTATTTGTTACTTTATTTGGTTGAGTAAGGTTGGTTTTTATATTTTGTAAGTTGTTAAATATTTTATTAGAATCAGTAAGTAGTGGTTTTACTTGTTTATATATAGGGATCATCTGATTAGCGATGTTAAGTGTTTTAGATATACCACCAATTATATTTAGAAGAGAAAAATTGTTGTACATAATATCACCACTATAGTATATGAATAATGCTTACTTTTTATTAATATTATGATATAATTTTTAAGATAAAGGGGTTTAAAGAAGGTGATGGTATGTTAATTGATATTTATATAATAACCTTATTGTTTATAGTAGGAATACTGATGGGTTATATAAATCGAATAATTGCTATAAAGATGCCTTTGAAAGTAAAAGAATATGTTAATGGTTGTGATAAGTGTAATACTAAATATAAATGGTATCAATTAATACCATTATTATCCTTTATTTTACAAAAGGGGAAATGTCCTTATTGTAAGAAAAATATTTCTTTTATTTATCAAATTTTAGAAATTATTAGTGGTTTATTGTTTGCTTTATCATATATATTTTATGGTTTTAGTTATGAAATGATTGTTATGATAGTTTTAACTAATTTAGGTATACTAATTTATATTACAGATTTTAAATATTATATTATCTTAGATGAGCCATTAATATTTTATAGTATCTTAATATTAATTTGTAAATTTATTTTTTTTGGATATAAAACATTTTTAATATCTGTCTGTAGTGGCTTATTGATTTTTGTGTTTATGGTAGTTGTTCAATTTATTGGGAATCGCATCTTTAAGCAAGAGTCCATAGGTGGCGGAGATATTAAATTATCAATGTTTTTTGGCTTTTTATTAGGGGTAAGGTTAAGTATTGTTTCTTTAATTCTTGGTTCTTTTTTAGCATTTCCTTGTGCAGTTTATTATTCAATATCAGGAGTTAAAAGGGAGATTCCGTTTGGACCTTTCTTGATAACCGGATTATACTTAGTATTTGTTTTTATGGAACCAATTAGAAATATTTTAACTATTTTATTTTAAAAAAAAGAACTTCAAAAGTTCTTTTAAAAATTATTAATATATCCATCATCATAGTTAAAGTCATCATCATCGTCATCATTGTCAACATCGTTAGAAATAAGAAGAGTAGCTTTTTTATCTTTTTTAGGAGCATCTGTTGTAACTTCATCGTTAACATTCTTTTTCTTTTTATTAGATTCTTGATTTGATAAATCCTCTTTTGATATAGGTTTAGTATCTTCTTTTTTTTCACTAATCGTTTTTGTTGAGTTAGATGAATCTGCGTCTTTTGAATGATTATTTTTAGTAGAGGCATTATCTAGTAATTTTAAAGCTTCTTCTATTATATTTGGTTCTTCGTTTGTGGTTATTTCGTCAACAGAAGAGATTTCATCTTTATCTTCGTTTCCTAGCAAGATTGCTTTTAATTCTTTGTCTTCATTAAAAAGATCGGTTTTGATATCAATAATTCGCATTAATTCTTCAAAGGAAGTTTCACCATCTTTAACTTTTTGGCAACAATCGATAATAATTGAGTTATTTTCTTCGTAAATAATTTTACGTATTAATTCAGGATCACGATTATTAGCAATGGCTTGTCTTAATTCTTCTGATATTTTAACAACTTCTGCGATAGGCATTTGATCAATATAACCATCGTGGCATTCTTCACAACCATTGGGAATAAATATTTCGTTAATGTCTTCTTTTAAAACATATTTTAAAACTTTTTGTTCATATGAAGAAGCAGCTTTCTTTTTACGACATGAAGGACAAAGTCTTTTTACTAATCTTTGAGAAATAATGCCTATAAGGTTAGAACCTAATAAATAATTTTCTACTTCCATATTTAAAAGGGTTTTAATCGTTGTAAAAATTGTTTTGGTATTCATAGTGGAAATAACTAGACGACCAGTAACCGAAGCACGTAAAGCACTTCTAGTCGTTTCATCATTAATTAGTTCGTTAAGAGCAATGACATTGGGGTCGGATAGAAGAGCTGTTTTGATAATATTATGATAGGTTAAGCCTTTTTCAGGATTTATTTGTACTTGATTAATATTATCTATTTTCATTTTGATAGGATCTTCAATAGATATAATATTTAATGGTTTTGTAGATAACTCTTTAAGAAGAGAGTACATAGTAGTTGTTTTACCTGAGGCATTAGTTCCCGTGATAAGAATTATACCACTATTTTCTTTTAACATATCTTGTATTTTTTGTAAGTTTTCTTTAGTCATCCCGAGACTTTTAAGATCTTTTAAATTAAGAGCATAATTTGATAGATGTACGACAATTTTTTCACCATCGATAACAGGAATGGTAGAAACACGCATACTATGAGGTTTACCATTGTATTCAAATTTTATTGCTCCTATTTGAGGCATTACGGATTCAGTAATATTCATTCCAGCTAAGATTTTAATACGGGTTAAGATGTTGGTTTTGGCACTATCAGGAGCAGTCGTATATTCTGTTAAATCACCATTAATTCTAAATTTAACGGTAAGATTATGAGCATGGGGATCAAAATGGATATCAGAAGCTTTCATTTTGACAGCATTAACTAAAATGTCTTTTACAATACTTACGGTTGGTTCTTTTTCATAATTATATTCATGTATTGCCATATTAATCATCCCATCTTTATTCTTATTTAATTATATCGTATTTATTTTTTTAACTCAATAAATTTTTATTGCTTTTAATATTTTAATGATTTATAATACTTTTAAGTACGTTGAACAAGAGGAGTATTCTATTGGATAATTATAGAGAGTTCTTGATTGGTGAAAAAGAATATTAAAAATAGAAGAAGGTTGCTTGGGAGTAAATCGTTAATATGCGTTAAATATTTAAGAGTATAACGATAGTTATAAATTAAGGTGGTACCGCGGAAGTTATTTCGTCCTTAAGTTTATAACTTTTTTTATTTTTAGAAATATTAACTTAAAAATATGCTATTAAGTGATTTATTTTAGATGAAAGGGTTGAATTAAATGAAGGAATTAGCTTCTAAATATGCTCATGAAGAGGTTGAAGCAAATAAATATGATAAATGGTTAAGTGAGGGTTATTTTAAAGCTGGAGATGTTAGTAAAAAACCATATTGTATTGTTATTCCACCTCCTAATGTAACAGGTAAATTGCATTTAGGTCATGCTTATGATACAGCTTTACAGGATATTATAATCCGTTATAAAAGGATGCAAGGTTTTGATGCTTTATGGCTTCCCGGAATGGATCATGCCGCAATTGCTACTGAAGCAAAAGTAGTTAAAAAGTTAAAAGATCAAGGAATAGATAAATATGAATATGGCCGTGAAAAGTTTCTTCAAGCCTGCTGGGATTGGACCCATGAATATAGTGACAACATACGTAGTCAGTGGGGTCGCTTAGGTTTATCTGTTGATTATTCAAGAGAAAGATTTACTTTAGATGAAGGTTTAAATAATGCTGTCAAAAAAGTCTTTGTTGATTTTTATAACGAGGGTTTAATCTATCGTGGCGAAAAGATAATTAATTGGGATCCTGAAGCACAGACGGCTTTATCAAATGAAGAAGTAATTTATAAGGATGTTCCAGGGGCATTTTATCATTTAAAATACTTTATAGAGGGCGAAGATGAATATTTAGATGTAGCTACTACTAGACCAGAAACTTTATTTGGTGATACGGCTGTGGCAGTTAATCCTAAGGATGAAAGATATCAAAAATATATTGGTAAAAAAGTTATATTGCCCGTTTTGCATAAAACAATTCCGATTATAGCTGATTTACATGCTGATCCTGAATTTGGAACAGGGGTAGTTAAAATAACCCCGGCTCATGATCCTAACGATTTTGAAGTTGGTAATCGTCATAACTTAGAACGTATTGTGGTTATGAATCCTGATGGTACAATGAATGCAAATGCAGGCAAATATCAGGGTATGAGTAGAGAAATGTGTCGTGCAGAATTGTTAAAAGATTTGGAAGCAGATGGCATTTTAATTAGGATAGAAGAAATGGTTCATTCAGTAGGGCACTCAGAACGTACGGGGGTAATGGTAGAGCCTTATTTGTCAAAACAATGGTTTGTTAAACTTCGTCCGTTAGCTGATCGTGTTTTAGAAAATCAAAAAGATAAAGACAAAAAAGTTAATTTTATTCCATCTTATTATGAAAAAACGATGAATCATTGGATGGAAATAAGCTATGATTGGTGTATTTCAAGACAGCTATGGTGGGGACATCGAATTCCGGCTTGGTATCGCGATGATGAAATATATGTAGGAATGGAAGCTCCGAAAGGTGATGGATGGGAACAGGATAAAGATGTTTTAGATACTTGGTTTAGTAGTGCGTTGTGGCCATTTAGTACTTTAGGTTGGCCTTTGAAAACCGAAGATATGGCAAGATTTTATCCTAATGATGCCTTAGTAACGGCATATGATATAATTCCATTTTGGGTTAATCGAATGACTTTTCAAGGTTTAAAAATAAATAATGTTCGTCCATTTAAAGATTGTATAATTCATGGTTTAATAAGAGATAAAGAAGGCCGTAAGATGTCTAAATCATTGGGAAACGGCATTGACCCAATGGATATGTGTGATAAATATGGAGCTGATGCCCTAAGGTATTATTTAGCTACGGATGTTGCTTTAGGTACTGATTTAAGATTTGATGAAACAAAAGTAGCTAGTACATGGAATTTTATAAATAAATTATGGAATGCAGCTAGATTTGTGTTAATGCATATAGATTTCTTAGAAGAAGTTAGTTTCAATAATTTACGTAAAGAAGATAAATGGATTTTAACAAAATATGAAGAAACGATAAAGAGTAATATTAAACATATGGATAAATACGAATTTAATTTATCAGGAGCATTATTGTACGATTTTATCTGGAATGATTTTTGTAGTAATTATATTGAATTTGCTAAATTTAATTTAGATAATAAAACGACTCAAAGTGTTTTATATACTGTTTTATTAGGTATTTTAAAAATGTTACATCCTTATATGCCTTTTGTAACAGAAGAAATTTATCAAATGTTGCCAATTAAAGATAGTGAATCAATTATGATAAGTGCATATCCAGAGTATGATAAGAAATTAGTTTTTGTTAAAGCTAAAAAAGAAGTGGATTCAATAATTGATTATATTTCTTACTTTAGAAATAAAAAAGCTGAAAATAATATTGGTAGTGATTTTGAAGTAATAACGGATATTACAGATGAACTTATTTTAAAGATGCTTAAATTAACTGATAAAGTTGTGGTAAATAGTCAATTTTCAGGAACTTTAGATGTTTCTTTAGAGGATTATAAATTAACTATTTGTTATGATAATGCTAAACAAAATAGTGAAGAATTAGAAAACTTAATTAAAGAAAATAAAGCTTTAGTTTCTTCAATAGAACGTCGTAAGAAATTATTGGCCAATACTAATTATGTTGCTAAAGCGCCAGCGAAGATAGTTGATCAAGAACGAGAAAATTTAGCGCGTGAAGAAGAAAAATTACAAAGTGTCTTAAAGAGATTAGAAGAATTAAATAATTAAATAATAAAAAGTGGTTTGTGCCACTTTTTATTGTTTATAAAACTTTTGTTTGATATAATATAAATATGTGAATGGTGATTGTATGGATATAAAATATTATACTATTACAGCTTTGAATCGTGCTATTAAGAATATGTTTGATAGTAAACCGGAACTTAATCGAGTATATATAAAGGGTGAAATTAGTAATTTTAAACATCATACTAGAGGGCATTTATATTTTACTTTAAAGGATGAAAATAGTCGTATAGCGGCGGTTATGTTTTCCTCAGCTGCTAGTAAAATGAATTTTGAACCAGAAGATGGCATGAAAGTTTTGGTTTGTGGTCGAGTTACCGTTTATGAAGCCACGGGAGGATACCAAATTTATGTTGAACAAATGGATATGGACGGTATAGGTAATTTATATTTAGAATATGAAAAATTAAAAAAGAAACTTGAAGAACAGGGTTTATTTAAATTAGAACATAAAAGAAAAATTCCTAAATTTCCAAAGAAGATTGGAATAATTACAGCTCCTACAGGGGCAGCAATAAGAGATATTTTAAGTACAATAAAAAGAAGATATCCGATTTGTGAAACAATTTTATTTCCAGCCTTAGTTCAAGGAGTGGGTGCTAAAGAAAGTATTGTTGCCCAATTAAATAAAGCTCAAGAATTTGATTTAGATGTTATTATTTGTGGCCGTGGGGGAGGATCAATAGAAGATTTGTGGGCCTTTAATGAAGAAATAGTAGCTCAGGCAATTTATGATTCAAAAATTCCCGTAATCAGTGCGGTTGGTCATGAGATTGATTTTACGATTGCTGATTTTGTAGCAGATTTACGAGCCCCAACCCCAACGGGAGCTGCCGAGATGGCTGTTCCTAATTTAGTAGATATAAAAACTTTGATAAATCAATATATAATTAGATTAAATGAAAATATTAAAACAATTATTAATTTTAATAGCAAAAGAATAGCTAATGTTAAAAATGCGTATGTTTTAAAAAATCCGTTAGCATTATATGAAGTTAAAGAACAAAAATTAGATAATTATATAGATAGCTTAAATAAGTTTGTAATTACTATCATTAAAAATTATCAGGCGCGAATAGATAACATTAATCATAGTTATATTTTAAAAAAGCCATTGGCAGCTTATGAAGTGAAAAAAGAACAAATAAGTGGTTATCAAGAAATATTAAAGAAAATAATTATAAATAAAATACAACAGTCCAAACATCAATATGATCTTTTTATTAATAAGTTAGAACTTTTAAATCCGTTAAATATTTTAAGTAAAGGATATAGCTTAGTTACAATAAATGGAGCGACGATTAAAAGTGTTAAGAATTTAGCTGAAAATGATATGATAAAGATAAAAATGCACGATGGAAGTGTAAAGGCAATAGTAAAGGAGATTATGTAATATGGCCAAAGAAAAAGAAGTAAAAGAAGAAAGAACATTTGAAGAAAACTTAGTAGAATTAGAAGGAATTGTTAAAGAGTTAGAAAACGGAAATGTTGATTTAGATCAGGCTATTAATAAGTATAGCGAAGCAATGAAATTAGCTAAGTTATGTAGTGATAAATTAAATAATGCAACGCTAAAAGTTAATCAAATATTAAAAGAAAATGGTGTCTTAGAAGATTTTGAAATTGAAGAATAAATCTTCTTTTTTTATTTTAGTATGTTATAATTTAGATAGATAATAGAGGTGTTATGATGGGTAGTAAAAATGAAGTTGATAAAGAAATAAAAAAAGAGAAGAAAAAACGTATATGGAGTGAAATAAAAGCATTTATAATTTTGGCTGTAATTTGTGGTGGTTTATCATATGGCACTTGGTATTGGTATAAAAATATATACAGTGAGAGTAAAAATGATAAGGTAGAACAAAAGGCAAAAAATTATAAATATGTTAGTTATAAAGCTCTTGAAGACGAAATGATTAAAGTAATCGGTGATAAATATGTAGTAATCTATAATGATGATAATACTTTAGAAAAAGTGATGGATTTAGATTTAAATGTTATTTATGAAGATAATGGAACATATAGCGATTGTTTTTTAGGAGCTGATGGCAATTTATATTTTTATTATGGGGAAGAATATAATGATGAAATAAAAACTAATAGATTAGTTTTATATAAATATGAAGATGGCCAAATTAATGAAGTAAAAACTTTAGCAACAGATGGCTTATATTATAAAACAATGTATCTTTTAAGTAGCGATAATGAGAGTTTAATATTAGGTTATACAGCAAGCGATGAATTTCTCGATGATGATGGTAAAGTTTTCCATCACGAATATATTTATTTATTAAATGGCCTTGAATATGAATTAACAAATTATTATTTAGAAACTGATGATAAAACGTCAAAACAAGATGATGATTTGAAATTTTATTCAGATAAATATGTTGTTGTGAAAAATGGTAATAATAAATATGGGGTTTTAAATTTAATGGATAATAAAATTGTTGTTGAACCTTTATATGATGAATTATATTCAACTATTAATGGGGATTATATAGCTGTTAAAGATAATAAAGCTGGAATAGTGGACTTAAATTTAAAGAAATTAGTTGATTTTAATTATGATTTTATTGTGGATAATGATCAGTTTTATGTTGTTTCACTTAATAATAAGTTAGCTATTATGGATAGCAATTATAATTTATTAACTGACTTTAATTTTAATTATTATCCTAATAATCAACAGAATTCATTAATTAACTTAAGCAGTGATTTTGCTAAAACTTTTGAAGCCTATTTAGTAAAAGATAAAATACTGTTAATAAATAATATGACAGGGGAAAATAAAGAAAATAAAGAAGCATATCTAATAAGTAAAGATGGTAGTTATGAAGTTTTAACTTATAATAAAATAGGTATTAATATAAATAATGAAATAATATGGCTTTATAATGATGAAACAAAAGAATATACTTTTTATGATGGGGATTTTAAAGAAAAATTTAAATTAAATTTTGATAATTATGATAATATAGATAACTTGATGTTTAGTTTTGCTTATGGGACTTTAACTGTATTCAATAAGGCGGTTCCATTATATTATGATTTAGAGACAGGTCAAAATATAGCTTATCCAAAAGACTTTGTATATCAAATGGATAATGTTGAATTAAAATATAATGGTCAAGATAATGTTGTAGAACTATCTATTGATAAAGAAAAAGTATTAAGTAATACATACGAAAAAATGGATGATCAAACTTATTTATATAATGAATTAGTTAATAATAGTTTCTATTATTGTGATGGAAAAAACTACTTTATGGTAAAAGAAGATAATTAAAATCTTCTTTTTTTTATCGCCTAAATGTGTTATCATTTTTAAAGAAGTGATGGTATGAATAGTGATAAGAAAACACAATATATAATTATTACCGTTGTAAGTATTTTACTGTTAATAGTAGTAGCAATATTTTTATATTTTTTACTTAATAGAAATAATAATAATAAAGTTAATACTTTAAGTGTAGAATTAAATCAAATATATTCATCTGATTATGATCTTAAGTTTATGAATGGCTATTTTATAGGAATGTATGAACCTAATAATATAAATGTTATTATTAATAATAAGGGGGAAGAAATTTATACTAGTAATAATAATCTTTATTTTGATAATATTTATTTATTAAAAGATGGAAATACGCTTATTTATAATAATAGAGATAATAATTTAAATGTGTATATATTTGATGGTAAGAAAGTAAGTAATCTTTATACGATAAAGGGAGTTACTAATGTTAAACCTATCATATGTAATAATTCTTATCAAGAATATATTGTAGGATTGGTTTCTACTAATAATGATGATACTTATATTTATAATGTTTTAACTGGTGAACGTTTAGATCTTAATGATACGATTATAATGGCAGATAATATTATTAAGGATGTATATTATGTTAGAAATGATAAGTATTTAGTTGTTAAAAATAAGGATAATTTAATGGGAGTTATTAATTATGAAGGAAAAGTTATTATTGATTATAAATATGAAAATATAATTAATACATATAATGATTTATTTGTCGCCATTAATAATAAAGATAAGTATGGTATTATTTCAAGTTCGGAAGAGGAAATAATTGATTTTAAATATAAAGTTATTGATATTTATCCAGATTATTTATTAGTAGTTGATAATAATAATAAAATGGCTGTTTATGATAAAAATTGTCAGAAAGTAACTGGATTTACATTGAAATATGATCCTTTATTAACATATGATTTAAGAAGTACGATGAATAGTATTAAATTATATTCAGCGGGTGGAAGAATCTTTGTTGTTAATAATTATATGGAAGATATAAATAAAACAGAGTATGATTTGCATAATTTATATATTATTAGTAATGGTAAAGTAACAAAGACAATGACGCAATTAGGTTTTGATATTAAGGGAATAATTTATATTTATGATAAAGATTATAACATAGAGATTTATGATACTGATTTTAATTTATTATTTAAAGTAAAATTAGAAAATGTTAAAAAAATAGAACAAATTACTTATGTATCAAATAGAAATATCTTGCTGCAGTATCTTGATACAAGTGATAAAATTAATTCATTATATTATGATAATACAGGTAAGGAAGTAGAGTTTAATTATGGTGATTTAGTTTTTAAAAATGACGAATATCAAGCTTATGTAAAGAATTTGGAAGACAATGCTACTTTAATAATATTAGATAATGATAATAAAGAATTAAGAAGAATATCAGGTAAAAAAATAGAAGTTTTTGGTAATTATGTTATTGTAGATAATAGTATTTATGAAATGGTTAGAAAGGGAAGCTAAAGGCTTCCTTTTGGTATTAATTGGCTTCATATTTATGATAGGTAAACTCATAATAATATTAGGTGAGTTTTATGAAAAAGTTATTATGGTTTTTAATATTACTTATCCCTTTTTATGTGTTTGCTTATAGTGATTATATTATTCCTGGAGGAGATACTTTAGGAATTGAAGTAAGTAGTAAAGGGGTTATTATTGTTGGTTTTTATAAAGTAAATGGTGAATATATTAATCAAGATTTTGAAATTGGTGATAAGATTACATATGTGAGTGGTTATCAAGTAAATGGAACTGATGATTTGGTTAGACTAATTGATAAATATATGGCTGATAATAAAGTTGATGTAACTTATGAAAGAAAGAATAAAGAATATAAAGGCGAATTAGTTTTAAGTTTATTTAATGGAACTTATCGAACAGGGTTATATGTTAAGGGAAGTGTTTTAGGCATAGGAACTCTTACATATATTGATCCGGAAACTAATGTTTATGGAGTTTTAGGACATAGTTTAAATGTTAGTAAGACTAATGAAAGAATTGAAATAAAAACAGGATATAGTTATGGGGCAGAAGTTATTAGTTTTACGAGAAGTATTGATGGTAATCCCGGTAGTAAAAATGCCAATATTATTAAGAACCAGGTTTTTGGTACTATCGAAAGAAATAGTAATTATGGAATTTTTGGTAAAGTAAATGAGCAGAATAATAATAAAGATACTATGCGAGTAGGAATGCTTGATGAAGTATCTTTAGGTAAAGCTTATATTTATACAACAAATAAAGATAATAAGATTGAAAAATTTGAAATTAAAATTTTAGAAATAGATAAAAACAATGAAGAAAAGAATATTTTATTTGAAATTATTGATGAGGATATGATTAAGATGAGTGGGGGCATTGTTCAAGGAATGAGTGGTTCACCTATCATTCAAAATGATATGATTGTAGGAGCTGTAACAAGGGTCTTAGTTGATGATGTAACACAAGGATATGGTATAAGTATTGTAAAAATGTTAGAAGAAGGCGATAATTTAGCCAATTAAAAAAGCACTTTTGTGCTTTTATAAAGTTCTATATAGGGCAATGGCTTTGCCTAAAATAGTACAATTATCTAGGATGATGGGTTTCATAGTATCATTTTCTGGTTGAAGACGAATGTGATCCTTTTCTTTATAGAAAGTTTTTAATGTAACGTCTCCTTCAGGTGTCATAGCTACAACCATTTCACCATTACGGGCAACATTTTGCTTTTGAACTATAACAATATCGCCATCATAGATTCCTTTATTAATCATTGAATCGCCACTACATTGTAAAGTAAAGATAGTTTCTTTTTTGGGAATTAAACTAGCAGGTAATGTAAACCATTCGTCAGGGTTTTCAATAGCTTCAATGGGATTACCACAAGCCACTTTTCCTAGCAAAGGAACTTTTACTAATTCCTCATCTTTTTTAGCATATTCATTTTCACCAACTATTTCAATTGTTCTAAATTTAGCATTAGTTTTACGAATACAACCAGCTTCTTCTAATTTTTTCAAATGAGTATGAACAGTGGCGGGAGAAGATAAGCCTAATGCTGAGCCAATTTCTCTTGTAGATGGGGGAAATCCATGATCAACAACATATTTTTTGATATAATTAAGTACATCTTCTTGTCTTTTGGTAATATTTTTGTCCATATTTTTACCTCCATTTTAATAATAGCATAGCAAGTGTAAAAAGTCAAACAAATGTTTAT
>CANRLI010000005.1 GCA_947631475.1 uncultured Bacilli bacterium
ATATATATGTGTCAAGTAAAGATTAATAATATAGTAAAGATTAGTAAAGTGGAATTTAAAACATTGCGCTAATTTCTAAAACTTGCTAGTATAAAATAGTAAAAGAGGTGTACTATGCAAAAATATTTAGTCAATATTATTTTAATTATTATATGGATGTTTGTTATTTTTTCTTTTTCAGGTCAAAATGGCGAATCTTCAGGTAGCTTTAGTAACACCATAATTATTAAAATAGCTAATATAATTTCTAAAGAGGAAATAACCCCTCTAAAGGAAGAAGAACTTATTAAAAAGTATTCTTTTATCGTTAGAAAGAGTGGTCATTTTGGTTTATATTTTATTTTAGCTTTTTTAGTTTTTTTACTAGTTAATAAAATTTATAATATAAATCCTAAAACATTTATTTACACTGTCATTTTCTGCTTTGTATACGCATGTAGTGACGAATTACATCAATCTTTTATAAGTGGTCGAGCCTGTAGCTTTATGGATGTTATAATTGATACGTTTGGTTCTTTAGTTTCCACAACCATTTTGTACATATTTGGTTATTTTAAAAATAGAAGTATGATAAAAAAATAAATGTTAACACTATAAATAGGTGTTTTATATGAAAGTAGTTATTATTTCTCTTTTAATTTTTATTATATTATTATTAATTACCTTTATTTTTTGTGCCTGTAAAGTAGCAGGCATAGCTGATGAACAACGATTAGAACTATATCATTAGTTCTTTTTATTTGCTAATTTAGGTATTTTTGGTATAATAATCAAAGAAAATGAATTATATATACAAAATAAGGAGTCAAAAAAATGAATACAAAAGATATCTTTTTAGCTAATGAAAGTATAGCTTATGATTTTATCTTATCTTATAAATATCCTTTTGAAGTTTTAGCTGAAATTAAAAACTATATTTTAGAATTAGGTAAAAGTTTAAATCAAGATTATCAAAAAATAGATTCAGACATCTGGATTCACAAAAATGCTCAAGTAAGCAAAACTGCTGAAATTCATGGTCCATGTATAATAGATGATGGTGCTGAAATAAGATGTAATGCTTATATAAGAGGTAGTGTCATTATTGGTAAAAATACTGTTTTAGGTAATTCTTGTGAAATTAAAAATGCTATTTTATTTGATAATGTTCAAGTTCCTCATTTCAGTTATGTCGGTGATTCTATCTTAGGATCACATTCTCATATGGGAGCTAGTTCAATTATCTCTAATTTAAAAAGTGATAAGAAAAATGTAATTATAAAAAATGGTGATGAAATCATCGATACTAAATTGCGTAAAGTAGGGGCTTTTTTAGGTGATAATGTAGAAGTGGGATGTGGCTCAGTTCTTAATCCAGGAACCATAATTTTACCTAATACCAATATTTATCCTTTAACTAGTGTTAGAGGTGTTATTAAAGCTAATTGTATCGTTAAAAATATGGATAACATCATTGAAAAGGAGAATGCCTAATGGGAAAAATATTTGGAACTGACGGAGCTCGTGGTATTGTTGGTCCCGAACTGACAATTAAATTAGCTATGCAAATAGGTGCAAGTACAGCTCGTTTATTTAAAAAACAAAAAGATAATGTCACTTTCTTAATTGGTAGTGATACTAGAATATCCAAAGATGCCTTAAGATTTTCTTTAGCTAGTGGTGTTTTATCAGAAGGCGCTAATATTATTGATTTAGGTGTTATATCAACGCCTGCGGTAGCCTATTTAGTAAAAAAATATAAAGCTGATGGTGGTTTTGTTATCTCAGCCAGCCATAATCCTAGTGAGTATAATGGGATTAAAATTTTTAATGCTGAAGGCTATAAATTAGCTGATGAATTAGAAAATAAGATTGAAGAAATAATTTTTAATGATTTTCATTTAAATGAACAAGTTAACAATGTTGGCACTTACGAATTTAAAGCCGATGCTAAAGAAGATTACGTTAACTATCTAGCTTCCACTATTAAAAACGATTTAAGTCATTTAAATATTGGTATAGATACAGCTAATGGGGCAGCTTATCTTACAGCATCAATGCTATTTGATAAATTAAAAGTTAATTATAAAATTATTAACAATCAACCCGATGGTTTAAATATTAATGATAATGCTGGTTCTACTCACTTAGAGGGTTTACAAAAATTCGTTGTGGAAAATCACTTGGATTGTGGTATAGCTTTTGATGGAGATGCCGATCGTTGTCTTCTTGTTGATGAAAACGGTGCCATTGTAAACGGCGATAAAATTCTTGCTATATGTGGTTTACACTTAAAACAAACGAATCAATTAGCTAACAATACAATTGTTGGAACAGTTATGTCAAATTTAGGCTTTGTTAAATTTTGTGAAAAACAAGATATTAACTTTATTGCTACTAAAGTAGGCGATCGTTATGTTTTAGAAGAAATGCTTAAAAATAATTATTGTTTAGGCGGTGAACAAAGTGGTCATGTCATTTTTAAAGAATTTTCCACTACTGGTGATGGGGAATTAACGGCTTTACAAGTTTTAAGTATTTTAGCTGATCAAAAACAAAAATTATCAGCATTAGCTAATATTATGGAAGAATATCCTCAAGTTTTAAAAAATATTGAAGTTACCAAAGAATTTAAAGAGACCTATCCAAGTAATGCCAATATTAATAATTTTATTAAAGAATGTGAAGCTAAATTAAATGGTGAAGGTCGTATTTTAGTTAGAGCTAGTGGAACAGAAAATTTAATAAGAGTTATGCTTGAAGGCAAAGATCTAAATACAATTACTACAATATGTGATGAAATTATTGAAGTAATCAAAAAAGAATTGCATTAAAAAAAAACATATCTTACAATAATAAGTAGATATGTTTTTTATGTCCTCGTAGCTCAGTAGGATAGAGCAACCGCCTCCTAAGCGGTAGGTCGGCAGTTCGACTCTGCCCGGGGACGCCATTATTATGTAAAGGTTTAAACCTTTTTTTCTTTTTTAAAAATAAAATTAATAAATAAAATATACTTTAATATACTTAAAATTTGGCTATTTATAAAATTTAATAGTATAATACACAACGTAGGTGATGGATATGTCATATATTGAATTTAAAAATATTAGTAAAATTTATCAGATGGGTGAAGTAAAAATAAAAGCTTTAAATAAAACTAATTTTACAATCGAAAAAGGCGAATTAGTTGTTATTTTAGGCCCTTCAGGAGCTGGTAAAACAACTTGTTTAAATATTTTAGGGGGAATGGATAATGCCACCTCTGGAACAGCTATTGTTGATGGCATAGATATTACCAAATTAAAAGATAAAGAGTTAATAACTTATCGTCGTCATGATATTGGATTTGTTTTTCAATTTTATAATTTAGTTAATAATTTAACGGCTTTAGAAAATGTTGAACTAGCAGTTCAATTATGTAAAGATCACTTAAATCCTAGTACTATCTTAAATAAAGTCGGTTTAAAAGAACGTAAAAATAATTTTCCTTCCCAATTATCTGGTGGTGAGCAACAAAGAGTAGCTATTGCTAGAGCTATCGCTAAGAATCCTAAAATTCTATTATGTGATGAACCAACAGGAGCTCTTGACTATAAAACTGGTAAACAAATTTTAAAATTGCTTCAAGACACCTCACATAATGAAAATATGACTGTTATAATTATTACCCATAATAGTGCTCTTGCCGATATGGCTGATAAAGTTATTCGTTTTAAAAATGGTGAAGTAGAAAATATTACAATTAATAAACATCCCAAGGATATAGAAAATATCGAGTGGTAATATGAAAAAGAAAAATAGAATTTTAACTAATAGTTTTAGGAAAATAAAAAAGTCTTTACCACGTTTTATTTCTTTAATTGTCATAAGCATGCTTGGTGTTTTTGTCTTTTCTGGTCTTCTTGCCGCTGCTCCTGACATGATGCGTACCCTAGATAAATATTTAGATAGTCAAAATACCTATGATTTAAAAATAATTTCTACTTTAGGTATGACAGATAACGATATAACAGCCTTAAAAAATATTGATGGTATTTTAGATGTAGAACCATCTTACTCTAAGGATTTACTTATTCAAATAAATGATGAAGAAGAAACAGTTTTTAATATTTCTTCCTTGCCTCAAAAAATTAATACACTTAAATTAATTGCTGGTCGTTTGCCCCAAAGTGATAACGAAATCGTTGTTGAACCAAACTTTTTAACAAAAAATAATCTTAGTATTGGTTCTAAACTTACTTTAAATGAGACATTTAAAAATAAGGAAGTAACTATTGTGGGAACCATAACTTCAACTCTTTATTATACTAATACTCGTATAAATCAAAATAGAGGTAGTACTAGTATTGGTTCAGGAACTATTAATTATTATGCTTACGTTCCAGCTTCTAATTTTAATCAAGATTATTATTCTTGTCTTTATATCACAGCAGTTGATGCTTTAATGAAAGAAACAAATTCTCAAGAATATAATGATTTAATAGAAAATTTACAAAAACAAATAGAAAGTATCAAAGCTTCTCAAGAACAAGCCCGCTATGAAGAAATATATAACCAAGCTGAAGATGAAATTACTACCGAAGAAACCAAAGTAACCAATGAACTTAACCAAGCTTTACAGAAGATCAATACATCATCTACTCAATTAAAACAAGCCCAAAGTAGTTTAAAACAAGCCCAAAAAGATTTAAATTCTTTTAAAAACGAACTTACTCAAGCTAAAAAACAAATAGATGAAGGTCAAGCCAGTTTCAAAGAGGCTTTAGACAATAATAACTTAGAAGAAAATAGCTTGGATTCAACTTTAGACACTCTTAATAATTCTATCTTCGAATTAGAACAACAATTAAGTACTTATGATCCTTCTAATCCACAATACGATTATTCATTACAACAATTAAATTTATTAAAAAAATATCAGTCACAATTAGAAACCTTAATTAAGACTAAAGAAACTTTAACTACTAGTGAAAATACTTATAATAGTAATATGCAAAAATATAATAGTGCATTGCGTACTTATAATAGTAATTTAAAAGTTTATAATAATAATCTATCTAAATTGAATCAAGCTAAAAAGACATATGAAGAAAACAAAACTACAGCTTTAAATAAAATAGCGGATGCTAAAAAGCAATTAGCTAATATCCAAAAGCCAACTTGGTATATTACAGATCGTCACACTTATCAAACTTATGCAGATTATATAAATGATACTGAAAGTATTACTAATTTAGCTCTGTTATTCCCAATTGTTTTCTTTGCCGTAGCTGTTTTAGTCAGTTTAATCTCCATGAATCGCCTGGTTGAAGACGATCGTAGTGAAATAGGTACTTTAAAATCTCTTGGTTTTAGTAATCATGAAATTATGATTAAGTATTTCTTATTTGCTTTTTTAGCCATTATTATTGGTAGTATACTTGGTTCTATAGGTGGTAGTACTTTTATACCAACTATCATCTTTAATATCTATGGTATGTTATTTGATCTTCCTCATATAGAACTTGGTTTAAATTTAAAAATAAATATAGCTAGTTTTCTTATTACAACTATGTGTATTTGTGGTACGACATTATTAACTGCTCATTTAGTTTTAAAAGAAAAACCTTCTGAGTTAATGCGTCCTAAACCACCTAAAAATGGTAAAAGAGTTTTTTTAGAAAATATTCATTTTATCTGGCAAAGATTAAAATTCTCTAACAAAGTTATAATTAGAAATATTTTTCGATATAAGAAACGTGTTTTAGTAACTATCATTGGTATTGCTGGTTGTACAGCTTTAGTATTATGTGGTTTTGGAATAAAAGATGCTATTGTCGATATTAATGAAATGCAATATGGTAAGACCTTTAAATTTGATAATATGATCTATCTTACAGAATATGATGAATCACAACTTTCTACTATTTCACATAATGAAAATATTACCCTAACAACTCCCGCTATGTTATTAAATGCTACATTAAACGATACTTCTGTTAATATGTTTATAACTGATAATGATAAATCGTTAGCTAATGTTGTTAATTTAGTAGATTGTCAGTCACAAAAAATACTTTCTCTTCCCGAAGATGGAGTTATTATTACTGATAAACTAGCTGATTTAGAAAACTTAGCTATTGGTGAAAAAATAACTTTAACTGATATTGATAATCATTCTTATACTTTTAAAATATCCGGGATAGTTAATAATTATATAGGTCATTATATCTATTTATCGAAGTCTTTATTTGATAAATTTAATGAAAATTATTCACCTAATATTATTTACACTAATACTAAAGAACTAACTGCTGATGAACGAGTAACCTTAAAAGAAGAATTATTACAAAATGATGAAATAAGAAGCATTACTTTTAAACAAGATTTAATGGAAAGTGTCGATAATATGTTAAAGTCTTTAAATAAAGTCGTCGTTATTTTAATTGTGTTGGCTGCCTTATTATCTTTTGTTGTTTTATATAATTTATCTAATATAAACATTAATGAACGTAAACGTGAAATTGCTACGTTAAAAGTTTTAGGTTTTTATAATAAAGAGGTCGACCGTTATATTACTAGTGAAAATATTATTTTAACTATTTTAGGAATTGCCTTAGGTTTATTTGTTGGTTATTTTCTAACTGAAGCAGTTATTAAAACAGTGGAAATGGATATGGCGCGCTTTATTTATGATATAAGCTTTAATAGTTATTTGTATGCCACTTTGATTTCCATCTTATTTACAATTATTGTTGATCAGGTAACTCACTTTACATTAAAGAAAATTAATATGATTGAAAGTTTAAAAAGTGTTGAATAATAAATGGAGATACTATTTTTACAAGTATCTTCATTTTTTTATTTGTTATAAATATTTAGTTATGTGTTACAATAGTTTAAGAAAGTAGTGATCTTATGACTAAAGAAAGTAAGCCCTTAATTGTTAGTATGATTATCAATTTTATCTCTTCTTCAATTAAAGTTATAGTTGGTTTATTTTGTCAAAGTAAATCGATGATTGCTGATGGCTTTTATTCTTTATCTGATTTTATGACGGATATTATTGCTTTTATAGGTTCAAAGATAAGTAATAAACGTGCTAATAAGAAGTATCCTATCGGTTTTGGTCGTATTCAATATATAATCGATATTTTTATTGCCACGATTATTTTTATTATTGGTTTATATACTATTTTTAATAGTATAACTAAACAAGCTACTACAATTAATATTCTTTGGGTTATTGCTATCATTTTCACTATTATTTTAAAATTAATTAATTCCAAATATTTAATGTCTAAAGGTTTACAATACAATAGCCCCTTATTAATTACTTCTAGTAAAGAAACTGAAGATGATATGACTACTTCTTTAGGTGTTATTATAATCATTATTCTCTCTCAGTTTAGTACTAAAGTTCCTTTCTTAAGATATGTTGATCCTATTGGTGGAGTAATTTTAGGTTTATTAATTATTAGAACTTCTATCGGTCTATATAAAGATAATATTTTATATTTATTAGGTCAAGTTGAAAATAACCGTGAAATTGAAGATAAAGTTAAAAATATTTTAAATGAATATTCAGAAGTTGAATATAAAAGTATGGAATTAGTAAAACATGGTAGTTATTATTCATTAGAATTGGAAGTATATATTTTACAAAATATTAGAGTATATAAATTGTTAACTATTGAATCAGATATTCGTAATAAGATAAAAAAACTTCGTTATCGTATAAAGTTTATTGATATTAATATAAATCATAAATATGAATCTAAAATATGAGTTAAAACTATTTTAAGAGTAGTTTTTTTCTCTTTTTTTTGATAAGATAAATATTAAGAGTAAGAAGGTGGCGTCAATGGCAGTATGTCCTAAATGTGGCAAAAAGATTTTAAAAAGTGCAACTAAATGTCCATATTGCCATAAATTAATTGCTCATCAGCATTTTAATGGTGATATTAAATTAAAACCTATTCCTTTAAAAGTTAAACCTGTAAAAGAAGTAAAAGATCTAAAAAAAGGTTCTTTTAAAACTAAATCTAATTTGTCATATTCTAATACTTTAACTATTTTTTTGATTGTTGCTTTAGTTTTAATTAATACTCTTTTACTTTTGAATCTTATTAATCAATTTTCGGTTGAAAAACCATCTACTAATACTGATGATTCCAAAGTAATAATCCCAGATAGTCGTTTAGGTAATTGGTTAGCCGAAGATAATAATTTATTTATCTTTGCTGATGATAATAATTTTTTTTGGTATGATTCATCATTAAATTTAAAGGATAATTATTATACGGGCACTTATAATTACAAAAATGGCCTCGCAGCCTTAGAAGAAATGGGGTATACTGAAGAAGAATTTTATCAAACATTTGGAAATGACCTTAAGTTAGAAAATGTCTATTCTCTTAATTTGTTTCCAACATCTTTACATAAAAATAGTTTAGATTTATCTTCTTCTTTAGCTACGAAAGAAACTTGGTGGTTTTTATTAATTATCAAAAATGAAAAGACTGCTTTAGGATATAATAAAACGCTTGATCTTCGTTATACATTTACGAGGTACTAAGTATTTAAATAATATTTCTTTCGTTTTGTATAAAAGTTAACCTAAATTCCCAAAACTTTTTTATTATGTGTTAAAATATTATATGTGTAGTATGACCATTGCGCATAATTACACCATAATATTCATTTTATTATAAAGGAGGGATATAATATGAAAGAACCATTGTTATATCGTTTAATCCGCCCTTTGATAAGTTTGCTTTTTAAAGTATTATATCATCCTCATTATATTGGCTTAGAAAATATTCCTCAATCTGGGCCATATGTTTTAAGTGGTAATCATACCAATTATTTAGATTGTCTTTTACTAATGAGTATTAATAAAAAGGTTATTCATTTCTTAGCTAAAGATTCCTTAATGCAAGGTTTTAAAAAAGTTATTTTTAAAAATATGGGTATTATTCCTGTTAATCGTCGCATTCATGATAAGGGGGCTTTAAATGAAGCTATTAATCATTTAAAAGCTAACCACATAATTGGTATTTTCCCTGAAGGAACAATAAACCGCACAAATGATATTATAATGCCATTTAAAATAGGAACTGTTAAAATGGCTTATGAAACTAATTCATATATTGTTCCCTTTGTTATCACTGGTAAATATCAGTTATTTAAAGGTCATATTACTATTGAATTTTTAAAACCGTATCGTCCTTTATCATCTGATTTAACAGCTGAAAATGAAATATTAATGAATCTTATAAAAAATAAATTACTAGAGAAGAGGAAATAAAATGGGAATTTTAGATATGAAATTCTTTAGCTTAATTGGTTTTAAGAAAAAACCAAAAGCTTTATGGAAAAAGTATTATGATAAAAAACAAATGAATTTTGACGTTCCTAATATATCTATTTACGAATATATAAAAAATAAATCTTTAAATAATAATTATAAAGATCATATTGCTATTGAATATTTTGGTACCAAAATGACATATCAAGAATTTTATCGTCGTATTGATAAGGTAGCTCGTTCTTTTTGTAGTCAAGGTATCAGAAAAGGGGATGTTGTTACTATTTTATCAGCCAATATTCCTGAAGCAGTTATATCTTTCTATGCTTTAAATAAAATTGGAGCTGTGGCTAACATGATTCATCCTTTATCTGCCGAAAATGAAATAAAGGAATCATTACAAAGATATTCTACCGTTATGTTAGTTGCAATGGATATTACTTATAGTAAGATTAAAAATATTTTAAAAGACACTGAAGTATACAAGACAATTATTATTTCAGCTAAAGATTCAATGTCGACGATAATGAAAATAGGTTATGAAGTAACTCAAGGTTTTAAAGTTGAAAAACCTAAAAAAAGTGAAGACTTTGTTTATTGGAAAGATTTTATTAAATATGGTGAACATTATTCCAAAGATAAAGTAGTCGAAAATACCAAACGTGATACACCAGCTGTTATTTTACATAGTGGGGGAACGACGGGTGTTCCAAAAGGCATTGTTTTATCTAATGGTAACTTTAATGCCGCCATTATGCAAGCGGAAAGAGCCTTACCCGATTTAGATAAAGAAGACTCTATTTTAGCTATAATGCCTATCTTTCATGGCTTTGGTCTATCTGTAAGTATTACAGATGCTTTTGCTGTCGGGGCTAAAGTTATTCTAATACCTACTTTTAAAGCTAGTGAATTTGATCGTTTATTAATAAAATATAATCCAAGTGTTTTAGTAGGTGTTCCAACTCTTTTTGAAGCTTTAACTACTAATAGTCGCATGGACAAAGTTAATTTATCTAATTTAAAATATGTTATTGCTGGTGGCGATACTTTAAATGCTAAGCGAGTTAATAAAATAAATGATTTTTTACATGATCATGGTGCCAAAACTAATTTAACTCAAGGCTATGGAATGACGGAAGCAGTAGCCGCAATTACCTTTGATTTAAAATTTGCTTCTCGTCCTGGCACTGTAGGTATCCCTTGGCCAGGAACATATGTTATGATAACTAAACCAGGTACAGATGAAGAAGTACCGGTTGGTGAAGAAGGAGAAATCTGCATTTGTGGGCCAACCGTCATGCTTGGTTATTATAATAATGAAAAAGAAACTAATGATGCTTTACATATTCATAAAGATGGCAACGTCTGGTTGCATAGTGGAGACATCGGTAAAATGGATAAAGATGGCTTTGTCTCTTACGTAACTCGTTTAAAAAGAATGATTGTTACTTCTGGATACAATGTATATCCATCTCAAATTGAGGAAGTTATTGAACGTCACGAAGCTGTTATGGACTCTTCAGTCATTGGTATTCCTCATCCTTATAAAGTCGAAGTTGCTAAAGCTTATATCGCTTTAAAACAAGGATATCGTGACACACCTAAATTACGTGCTGAGATTTTAGAATTATGTAAAAAAAATCTGGCTGCTTATTCTATTCCCAAAGAGTTCGAATTTCGTAAAAGTTTACCTAAGACAATGATAGGCAAAGTTGATTTTCGTAAACTTCAACTTGAAAACATTGAAAAAAGAGCGGAGGAGAAAAATGCCCAAAAAGAAGTTCAAAGGTGAGTTAGGCTATAAAGTTTTAACTCCCATTATGCGTTTTTTATTTCGCCTTTACTATAATCCTAAAATTGTTAATAAAAACGTCATCCCTCAAGAAGGTCCTTTACTAATTGCTTGTAATCATAAACATTTATTTGACCAATGTTTAAATATTATGGCGACTAAAAGAGTCATTCATTATATGGCTAAAAAAGAATACTTTGATGGTCACATGGCTTGGTTTTTTAAAATGGTTGGTTGTATTCCTGTTAATCGTCAAATTCATGACGAAAATGCTAAAAACGCCGCTTTAGACATTTTAAATAATGGAGGTGTTATTGGTATCTTTCCTGAAGGAACAAGAAATAAAACCAATGATGTCTTATTACTTGACTTAAAATTTGGCACCGTATCGATGGCTCGTAAAACTAATGCTACCATTATCCCTTGTGCAGTTACAGGAGATTATAAATTTCGTAGTAAAAATTTAATAATTAGCTATGGTCAACCTATCAAAGTTACAAGTGATGATCTAGAAAAATATAATCAAATGCTCACGCAAGAAATTACCCGTCTTATAAAAGAAAATTTACAAACTACTAATCGCACTATGGCGGAAGAATTAAATAGTCGTTGTCAAGACACTTAAGAAAAGAGGTTTATATGTCAAAGAAAATATTCTTATTTTTAACCATCTTCTGTTCACTATTTATACTAACATCCTGTCAAAAAAAAGAAAACAATTTAAAAGATGATTCTCAAGATGAAGAGATAACTATTACCGATCAAGATTTAATAAATACTTTAAATCGTCAAAGTCAAATATTATTTAATATTGGTAAAATTGATGGTGGTGGTATCGGAACCTTTATCAGTAAAAATAATACTTTAAAAGATTTAAATAATGTTGATAAGTTAACATCTATCTTGATTTATGTTTCAATGAATAGTAAAGAGATTTTACATACTCCAGTGACCGTTGATATGTATAACAAGTATTTAAATAATTGGTTAGGAGACAATGTCAATGATACCATTTTACAAGATAATATGACCACATTCTATACTATTGATGGTTCAGTTATTAGTAATCTTTATCAAAGTCTTTATGCTAGTAATATTACAGAATATGATAATAATGTTGTTTGTCCTAAATACCTTTATAAACCAGATGAAAATAAATATTTAGTTATTACTACTTGTGGTAATGCTGGGGAAGATTATTTAAATACTTATAATTATAAGTATACTAAAGATAATAGTCATGCTTATGTTTATGTTAGCATTGCTGTTACTGATGCAAATGGTTCTATTTATGCCGACTATGAAAAAACTAAGGTAATGCCTAATGATAACAATTTTATTTTAAATGCTGATAATTATCAAGATTTTACTAAGTATAAAATAACTTTCAATTATAATGAAAATACTAAAGATTATAACTTTAGTAAAGTTGAAAAAATTAACGAATAAAGATTCACTTATCTGAATCTTTTTTACTGACAAAAAGCTTAAAAAATACTATAATAATTAAGAAAAGAAAGAGTGATTATATGCAAAAAAGTATTCCTATTACATTATTAACAGGTTATTTAGGAAGTGGTAAAACAACCCTTTTAAATCATATTTTAAATAACCAAGAAGGCTATAAAATAGCGGTTATTGTTAATGATATTGGTGAAGTAAATATAGATGCATCTTTAATCGAAAAAGATGGTATTGTAAGCGGCAAAGATGATTCTTTAGTTGCTTTACAAAATGGTTGTATTTGTTGTACTTTAAATACGGACTTATTAAATCAATTACAAGATATTATTTCTTCTAAAAAATTTGATTATATTATTATTGAAGCAAGTGGTATTTGCGAACCTATTCCTATTGCTCAAACTATTTGTGCTTTAGAAGATGCTTATACTGAGTATAAGATGCCTAAATTATGTTATTTAGATTCCATTATCTCTGTTGTTGATGCCAAACGTTTAAAAGATGAATTTAATTCGGGAACGGATTTATTAAATGACAAAATTGATGATGAAGATATTGAAAACTTAGTCATTCAACAAATTGAATTTTGTAATACCATTATTTTAAATAAGGTTGATGAAGTAAGTAAGCAAGAATTACAAAATGTTAAAAATGTTATCAAAGCTTTACAACCTACAGCTAATATTATCGAAACTAATTATTCTAAGGTTGACTTAAAAGATATTTTAGAAACTCACCAATTTGATTTTGATAAAGCCGCTACTTCTTCAGGATGGTATACAAAATTAGAAGAAGATGATGATCATGAAAATGAGAAACACCATCATGATCATGACCATGACCACGGCGAAGTAGAAGAATATGGCATTAATACTTTTGTTTATTCTCGTCGTGAACCAATGGATCGTCAAAAATTCTATGATTATATTGGTAAACCTTGGCCTAAAAAAATAATTAGAGTTAAAGGACTTACTTATTTTAGTGATAATAAAAATTTATCCTATATGTTTGAACAAGCTGGTTCATTAAAAAATATTTATGAAGCTGGTCCTTGGTTAGCTACTGAATCCCCAAAAGTGCAAAAAGAAGTTCTAGCAGCTAATCCTGACTTACAAAAGGATTGGGATCCATTTTATGGTGATCGCATTGTTAAAATTGTTTTTATTGGGCAAAATATTTCTAAAGAAGAAATATCCAAAGAATTAGATAAATTATAGGAGGAAGATAATGAAAAAACCTTTAGTATTATGTATTTTAGATGGTTGTGGATTAAGAACAGAAAGTTATGGCAATGCTTTTAAAAATGCTCACAAAGAAACATTCGATTATTTATGGCATCACTATCCTCATGCTATTTTAGAAGCCTCAGGTAAATTAGTTGGTTTACCAGAAGGTCAAATGGGTAATTCAGAAGTTGGCCATATGAATATTGGTGCAGGCCGTATTGTTTATCAGCCCCTCGAATTAATCAATAATGCTATTGAAACTAAAGAATTCTTTTCTAATGAAAATATTTTAAAAGTAATAAATCATACCAAAACCAACCATTCAAAACTACATATTATGGGTTTAATAAGTGATGGAGGTATTCATTCTCATACTAAACACTTATATGCCATTATTGATATGTGTAAAGCAAACGGAATAAAAGAGTTATATTTCCATTTATTTACAGATGGAAGAGATACAGATGTCCATAGTGGTCAAGATTATGTAAAAAAATTAGAAGATAAAATAAAAAAAGATAATATTGGTAAAATAGCAACTATTGGAGGTCGCTATTATGGTATGGATCGTGATAATAACTATGATCGTTTAAAATTAGCATATGATGCCATTGTTTATGGAATAGGGGAAAAATATAATAATTCAGAAGAATTATTTACTAAATCCTATGAAGAAGGTATAACGGATGAATTTATTAAACCTAGTGTTTTAAACAAAGGATGTATTGAAGAAAATGATGGCATTATTGTCTTTAATTATCGCCCTGATCGTTTAAGAGAAATGTGTACAGCCTTAACTAATCCTGATTTTAATGAGATGCCTGTTACTAAATTTAATAATATTAAGTTAGTTTCTATGATGTCAATTAATGAATCAGTTCATGGTCTAACAGCATTTGCTTATCAAAACCTTGATAACCCTTTTGGTGCTTATATAGACTCTTTGGGATTAAATCAATTGCGTATTGCTGAAACCGAAAAGTATGCTCATGTAACTTATTTCTTTGATGGTGGCAAAGAAATAGAATTAAAACATTCAAAGCGTATTTTAGTTCATTCACCTAAGGTTGCAACTTATGATTTAAAACCTGAAATGAGTGCCGAAGAAATAACTGATAAGCTATTAGCTGAATTAGATAAAGATTATCTTGATGTAGTTATTTTAAATTATGCTAATGGCGACATGGTAGGACATACAGGAGTTTATGAAGCTGCTTGTCAAGCCGTTGCGTTTTTAGATACATGCTTAAAAAGATTATATGATAAAGTAGAAGAAAAACAAGGTATTTTAATTGTTACTGCTGATCATGGCAATTGTGATGTTATGATTAATGAGGATGGTACTCCTTGTACAACTCATACTACTAATAAAGTTCCTTTTATCATTACTAAAAAAGGTTTGGAATTAAAAGATACTGGTAAACTATCTGATATAGCTCCAACTATGTTAAGCTTACTTAATCTACCAATTCCTGTTGAATTTAAAGGAAATTCTTTAATAAAGTAATAATACTAATTATTGCTTTTTTTTATAATTTAAAAGGAAATACTCCTTTCATCTAATAAATATAGGGTGAAAGGAGTACATAGATGAACAAAGCTAACACTTTACAATTTGTTTCATTAATGCAAGATAATATTTTTAAAAGAATTTGGCAAAGTCCTAATGAAGACGTTAAAAACTTTTTAATAAGAATAATTTCTAAAATTGTTCAGTATGATATTAGTGATTTTATCTTAACAATGAATGAATTACCGATTCGTAGCCAAGATAGTATATCAAATCGAGTTGATATATTATTAGAATCACCAGACCATTTAAAAAAAATTAATATTGAATTAAACCCTATAAATCAATCCACAACTAGAAATAAAAATAATAGCTATTTATTTAAAATAGCCGGGGAATTTTATGCTCATCAAAAAGAAAGTAAATATCAAAAAGAAATTAATGTTATTCAAATTAATCTAAATGGATTTTATAATAAAAATAGAAATATTGTTAAAGCAGAGTATATTTTATTTGACAAAGAGCATAATCATACTTTAAATGATATTAAGATTATTGATATTTTTTTACCAACATATAAAAAATTGTGTTATAATGAAGACAGTGAAGACAACCTTGATTTAGCAATGTTTACTTGTACTAGTTATGAGGAAATGGCAAAATATATCAAGGGAAGTAAGGAAAGAGGAGCTGTTATGGAAGAATTAAAAGGAATATATATTGACAAGAATGCACCATCTTATAATTATCAAGAATACTTAGATGCTTTACATCAAGAAATAAAAAATGATGCCCACAAAGCTGGCTTTGCTGAAGGACGAACTCAAGGCTTAAAAAAAGGTTTAAAACAAGGCTTAGAACAAGGCTTAGAACAAGGCTTAGAACAAGGCTTAGAACAAGGCTTAGAACAAGGCATAAAAAAAGGACATCAGGATATTATTGATAAACTTATCAAAGCAGGTATGTCTCAAAAGGAAATAGATAAAATTTTAAGTATATAAAAAATCTATAGTTTTAAAAATTATAGATTTTTATATTCCCAAAATTAATGTGGCTACTTTAAAATAAATAAGTAAGGAACATGCATCTACTAACGTTGTAATAAAAGGACTAGCCATTACAGCCGGATCAAAACCAATTTTTTTGGCTAACATTGGTAAAGTGCAACCGATTAATTTAGCAATTATAACAGTTAGGAACAAAGTAATACATACACAAATTGCTACCATTATCCTTACCTTATCAATTAGTATTATCTTTATAAAATTACAGATTCCTAAAGTAATTGCACATAAAATAGCAACTCCAGCTTCTTTTAAAATTACTTTAAAAATATCTTTAAACTCAATATCATTTAGCGATAAGGCCCTTATGATACTAACACTAGCTTGCCCTCCAGCATTTCCACCAGTATCCATTAACATTGGTATAAAAGCTGTTAAAATAGCACAAGTTGCTAGCTGACTTTCAAAACCTTGAATTATTTTACCAGTAAAAGTAGCAGATATCATTAAAAGTAAAAGCCAAGGTATGCGGGCTTTAAAAGTTTCCCAAATTGTTGTCTTATCATAAGCTTTTTCAGTTGGGACAATGGCCGCCATTTTTTCTATGTCTTCAGTTGCTTCTTCTTCCATAATATCTACAACATCATCAATTGTAATAATACCTACTAATCTCTCTTCCGAATCAACAACTGGCAAAGTACTATAATCATAATCTTGGAATATTTTAACAACTTCTTCTTGATCCATTAATGTCATAATTTTGTGCTCACACTTTTCCATAACATCATCAATTAAAGTTTCAGGATCATTTATTAATAAAGATTTAATAGAAACCCTACCTAAAAGTATTCTTTTTTCATCAGTTACGAAACACGAATCATACGATACAAAATCTTCAGCTTGTTTTCTTATCCGCGCAATGGATTCTTTAATAGTTAACCCCTTTTTTAAATGTATATATTCAATAGCCATTAAAGAACCCGCACTATTTTCTGGATACCTTAACAACTTATTAATGTCATTCCTTGTTTCTTTATCAACATTACTTAAAAGGGAAGTAACAAGCATCGCTGGCATTTCATCAAACAAGTCAGCTGCATCATCCGTAAACATATTCTCAATTATCTCTTTTGTTTCCTTTTTAGATAAAGACGCAATTAAATTCCGTTGTGTTTCATCATCCAAATTAACAAAAACATCGACTGCTTGATCTTTTTTTAACAATCTAAATACCTTAATTAATTCTTCACTAGGTAATTCATTAATAATAGAAGCTATATCATATTCATTCATTTCTGATAAAATATTTTTAACTTTTGCATATTTCTTTTCTTCTAAAAAAATTTTTAATTCATTATCTAAATTATCTTTTTCCATTATCCCAGCTCCTTTTTCTCTTCTTTAATTATACACAAAATACTCCTAGATAAAAATCTTTAAATTATCAAAAGCAACCAAAAGTTAATTGACTTATAAAAATTAATGTTATATGATTTTACTTGATGTTATAAAAAAAGAAGGTTAGCAAATGAAAAAATTCTTTAAAAATTACCTAATTTATATTATGGCTATTCTAGTTCTTTTAGTCTTTATTACGACATCTATTTTTCTATATTATCATCATCTTTATAAAATAGATAAAGATTTTTCTAAAATAGATTTAACTAATATTAATAAATTAATGATTGTCGCTCATCCTGATGATGAATTGTTATGGGGTGGGGCACATTTAATCAAAGATGATTATTTAGTTGTTTGTATAACCTGTGGAACACGAAAAGATCGAGTTAAAGAATTTGTTAATGTTATGAATGAAACTCATGATAAATATATTATGCTAGGTTATCCTGATAAAACAAATGGTGCTCGCGATAATTGGGATACGGTTAGAGCTGATATTATTAAAGATATAACAGCTATCTTAGCTTTAAAAGATTGGGAACTAATAGTTACCCATAACCCTGATGGCGAATATGGTCATATTCACCATCAAATGACCAGCAGTATTACTACCGATTTAGTTTCTAATAAAGAAATTCTTCATTATTTTGGCATCTATCATAGTAAAAAAAATTTACCAAAGTATATCGAAGAAATGGTCCCAATTGACGATGCTCTTTTAAAAGAGAAAAAAAGAATAATCGGTTTATATATTACTCAGGCATTCATTCAAACATCTTTTGATCATATGAATGCTTATGAAGAATGGTTAACATTTAATGAATGGAGTGAATTACATGAAGAAACTAACTAAAAAAGATCTTATTTATATATGGCTTATTACTTTAATATTTTTAGGCTTAATATATCTTTTGACTAAGACCACTTACCTTTATGGTTCAGTTCTTGATTGGTATGCTCAACATATTTCCATCCCTGAATACTTTCGTACTCTTTTTTATGATACACATGATTTATTACCTGATTTTGCCTTTAATATTGGTAATGGTCAAAACATTTATAACTTTTCTTATTATGGCTTATTAAGTCCTATCATTCTTATTTCATATTTGTTTCCTCATGTTTCTATGACTACCTACTTAATAAGTGCAACCATTATAACTGTTGTACTTAGTACTATTTTATTATATATCTTCTTAAAAAATAAAAATTTTAGTAGTGAAACATGCTTACTATCTTGTATAATTTTCATTTTATCTTCCCCAATTTCTCTCCATTCACATCGTCATATTATGTTTATTATTTATATGCCTTTTCTAATTCTTGGTTTATTTGGTGTTGACAAAATTATTAATCATCGAAAGAGTTGGCTTTTAATATTATCTACATTTTTAATGATAATGACTAATTATTACTTTAGTGTTGGTGGGATAGTTTGTTTACTTTTATATGCATTATATCGTTACTTAAACACCACTCCTCAAGTAAATTTAAAATCAATGTTTAAAACCTTTTGGCCTATTTTATATTCTATTTTAATAGCTATTTTATGCTCAGCAGTTATCATTGTCCCAACTCTTGCTACCTTACTTAACAATCGTGCTTCTTCTAATATTACAATTAACTTAAAAGATTTATTAATCCCTAAACTAAATTTAAATATTCTGCTTTTTGATTCATATGGTTTAGGTTTAAATATTTTAATAGTCCCAGCTCTTTTAAACTTACTAACTAAAGATAAAAATCACAAAATATTTGGGACAATTTTAATTCTATGTGTTATCTTTAATCTCTTTAATTATTTATTAAATGGTACTATGTATATAGATGCTAAATCCCTAATCCCATTATTACCTCTTTATATTTTAACAATAGCTGAATTAATCGATGATATTTTCAATAAAAAAATTAAATATCTTCCTTTAACCTGTTTATTAATAATCATTTCCCTTCTTGCTTTAATAACTAAAGATAGTCTAAATAAATATTTTCCAGCTCTGCTTATTACTATAATCTTTTATGCTCTTTATCATAAATTTAATAAAAAAATATTATTTGTATTACCTTTAATTTTATTAACATGCACTAGTTCTTATCTTATCAATAAAGGTGATAATTTAGAATTAAAATATACAACTAGAAATAATGAAAAAGTTGTAAAAAACTTAGTTAATGGAATCACTGCTCAAGATCAAGAATCTCTTTATCGTACAGCCATTAATTATAACCGTACAGAGTATCCAAATAAAATATTTAATAACATTAATTACTACAACTCCAATATTTATTCATCTATATCTAATCAAACTTATAATAAGTTTTATTATGATCTTGCCATGAATAATATTCCATCTCGTAACCGTGCCTTAACTGTTACTTCTCCCAATATAATGTATTTACTATTTAGTAATAATAAATACTATATATCAAATGATAGTGGTCTTTTCGGCTACGACTTACAGACAACTAATGAAGGTATTAATGTCTATAAAACGGCTAATGCTTTACCAATCGCTTACGCATCTTCTAATATAATGAGTTATGAAGATTTTAACAATCTAAATGATATCGTTAAACAAGAAGCTTTGTTAAATGTTATCGTTGCCAATACCAAAACAAATAGTCAATATAAATCTCATATTAAACAAATGAATTTAGATTTAGATAAATTATTTACTAATGAAAATATTACTAAGAAGCAAGATGGTTCACATATTATCAATGTTAAAGATACTTTAAAACTTACTTATAGTTTACCTACAGAATATCAAAATAAAATTTTATTTATTCGTTTTAAAATGAAGAGGGTAGATTCTCATCAAGATTTAGCAATCACCATTAATTCAGTTAAAAATAAATTAACTAATAGTAAGTGGAAATATTATAATGATAATACTATCTTTGACTATGTTTTAGCTTTTAATGATCAAGATAAATTAACTATTTCCTTTAGTGAAGGGGAGTATAACATCGGAGATTTTGAAACTTATTATTTAGATTATAACTATTTAACCAACTTAAATGATAATATTAGCCCATTTATTATTGATCTAGCTAAAACTAAGGGTGATTTTATTGAAGGTGATATCCAAGTAAAAGACGACGGCTATTTTATTGCTACTATTCCATATGATAAAGGCTTTAATATAAAAGTAGATGATAACCAAGTAGATTATGAAAAAGTTGATGATGCTTTTATTGGTATGCCTATTGCAAAAGGTTCACATCATCTTAAGATAGAATATAAATCTCCTGGTAAAACCTTAGCTATTTATTTATCATTATTCGGTTTATTATTATTTATAATTAGTATTTTCTTTGAACATAAAAAATTTAATAAAGAATAGGTCAACTATTCTTTATTTTACGTCAACACATTAACAATACATATACATAGATTTACATTATATGTCATAATAATAATGTATGAATATGGTGGTAAAATGAATAAATATGATATTGTGTTTATGGATATTGATAATCTCAATTATTTAAATATATCTAGTTATACTAAACAAGTTATTCAAAAACTTAAAAGACAAGGGATTAAAGTAGTTTTAAGTACTAGTAATAGTGCTAGTTATGCTTTAGCTCAAAGCCAAGCAGCTAACTTAAGTGAATATGTAATTTGTGCTAATGGAGCTGAAGTCTATAATTATCGCCTAAAAAAAGCTCTTTATTCCAAACCAATCGCAAAGGACACGCTTAAAGGTATTTATGAATATTGTCAAAGTCATAATCTTATCCTTTTGTTGTATTCTTTTAAAAACCAGTTTAGTAATTTAGCAGATTATTCTTATAATGGTGATCATTTTACTTACTTTACAGATATTAATCATCTTTTAACTAACTATCAAATAAATGAGATAGTCATTATCAGTTCTAATTATAATCGTATGTTAGCTTTACCTAATCTCTTTAAAGCTAAGTTCCCGGCAGTATCATTTTATAACTTGTCTCCAACTTTAATTAGTCCTTCATCATCTAATAAAGAATATGCCTATAAAATAGTAGCAACTCAAACCACTAAAAATACAGGCATAATTAAATTATTAGATTATCTTAATATTGCTAGTGAGCGAGTTGTCATTATTGGTAATCACTCATCATCTTTAGCAAGTACCAATCTTTTAGGTATCACGACAGCTTTTATAGATAACTATAATGATTTAAAAGATACATCTTATGAAGATAATCTAGTCAAAATCTTAGAACAATTATGTTTAAATAAATAAAAAGGAGAATATTATGAAACAAAAACAAAAAGTCGATATGGTTATTGCCTTGTGCCTAGTTTTTATTGGTGTTCTTTTATTAGTTTTACCAATTATGGGGATTACAAACATTTATCATTTAATGATATTTATCTTTAGTTCTTATAGTCTTTTAAATCTTCTGCAATTTATTTTAACTAGAACTAGTAAAGATTATGAGAGTATATATAGTGCGATTATTTCTTTAGTTACTTTACTTATGTGTTTCATTTTTGATCCAACATCTCAAACACGTATTTTAGCTTTAATATTAATGACCTGGATATCTTTTATGTCTTTAGCCAAACTAAAAAAAATTGATTATTATCATGATCGTAATGATCGTATGTGGAAAATTCGTGTCTTTAACTTATCTTTTTTTCTCTTGACGGGAATTTTAACCAGTATCAATTTAGCTTATAGTAGTGATGTTCAAGTTTTAGTAATTGGCTTTTTTATGCTAATTCATGGTATTTTAGAATTATTTGATCCTATCGTCAAAACTTTAATTGCGCACAGCTAATATTTACTTATAAATTTATGATATAATAATTTTGGTGATATAAATGAAATTAGTAACTGATTTTTCTGAATATCAAATTCTTGATATGGCTAGTGGCATGAAACTAGAAAGCTGGAACGGTCGAAAATTATTAAGACCTGATCCTCAAATTATATGGACTGTCAAATCAAATCCTTTAATTTGGAATGAAGTTGATGCCGTCTATAACCGTAGTTCTAAAGGTGGTGGCTCTTGGGACATTAAAAATAAGCATCTACCTGATAGTTGGTTAGTTCATTATCAAGATTTAACTTTTAAAATTAAATTAATGGGGTTTAAACACACCGGTTTATTTCCTGAGCAAGCATATAATTGGAATTTAATTCGTGAAAAAATTAAGCAAGCCAACCGACCTGTTAAAGTTTTAAATTTATTTGCTTATACTGGAGCTGCTTCTATCGCAGCACTAAGTGCTGGTGCCGAAGTTGTCCATGTTGATTCATCTCGTGGAATGGTTGATTGGGCTAAAGAAAATGTTAAAGTAAGTAATTTAGCTGATAAACCAATACGTTTTATCGTTGATGATGTAATTAAGTTTGTTAAACGCGAAATTCGTCGAGGGAATAAATATGACATAATTTTAATGGATCCACCATCATTTGGTAGGGGAGCCAATGGTGAAATCTGGGATATCGAAAAAGAACTATTTCCTTTAGTCGAACTATGTAGTCAATTACTTACGGAAGATCCTCTTTTATTTCTAATTAATTCATATACAACAGGTTTATCTATGACTGTTTTAGAAAATATTTTAAATTTAACTGTTAATAAACAACATCCTGGAATAATAAGTAGTGATGAATTAGGTCTTCCGCTGTTAAATTCATCTTTAATCTTACCATGTGGTATCTATGCTCGTTGGGAAAAAAAATAAACGAGCTTTTTTCTTGCTTTAAAATATGTTAAAATTATCTTGGTGATAATATGTCCAAAGTATCTGATATTGACTATGCCTTAACGGAAACATTAAAAGCTCATCCATATTTAATTAATCAAATTCCTTCTATTATCTATGAAAATACTTTAAATGGTGTTATCATTACGCAATTTACTCGCCAGAATCAAGCTCGCACACATATTCAAAATTTAACTTCTCAAGATTTTTTAGAATATATACTTAACCAAGCTGTGATTATTTATAGTTCTAAGAATCACTTGATAGAATCTAGTCTTCTTAGCAATACCATGTTTAAACCTAATGCTGAAGTATATAATGATTCTTTATTCCCCGAATTTGATATTATAGAACAGGAAATGACCCTTATAACCAATCCCGAAATAAACGCTTTTTTATATTATAAAAGTAATCCCAATCATTTATATTATTTAATTCATGCTATTAGCAAAACACTTTATAATCCAAAATGGTATTATGATGGTCAAGAATATACTTCCACCTTAGCATCCAAAGGCGAGCAATTTCGCCATCAACTAAATGAAATAAGTCTTACTTATGCTCGTCCATACCTAGATAAAATAGCTCAAGATGCCTCCATTATAAAACCAATAGTTAGTATTTCTATTAACTATGAAAATATCAATCGTTGTCTAAGAGAAGTAATTAATGGTACCCAAATCCAATACGAACATAATTCATATAGATTAGATGGCACTCTTTTTGCTACTCAAGATATTGGCAAACGTAAACCTAACCAAGAAGATTCAGTTATTATAATGCTGCATCCTTCTAACAATCAATTTAAATTTTTAGCTGTAGCTGATGGAGTAGGTGGCTTAGCGGATGGTGAAGCAGCTAGCAATTATATTATAAAAGAAATTAGTCAGTGGTTTATTACTATACCAGGTGATACCTACTATTTTCCAGATGGTTTATTAGAATCATTTGCTAAACAATTAGAACTTATTAATGAAAGTTTAATCTTGAAATATAACCAAAGAGTAGGGTCAACCTTTGTTGGAGCCATTGTTTGCCAAGATCAAACATTTATAATTAATATAGGTGATTCACGAGCTTATACACTTAAAGATAATCAACTTTCTTTAATTACTAGCGATGAGTCTTTAAGTTGGTATCATATGATTACTAATTTAAATAAGCCTATATTAAAAGATAAAGAAATCGATAACTTAAGATTTGCCAAAGATAATAATGTTCTAATTAATTGTATGGGTAATCCCAAGATGAACATTAATCAAAAGATAATGATTCCTAATGATTCTTATGACCAACTTTTACTTTTTAGTGATGGTGTAACCGATTTGTTATCTCAACATGATATTAAAATAATAGCTCAAAATACACCTCGTGAAGAAATTACGAGAGCGTTAGTCAATAAAGCTTTAACAACCGATGCCCAAAAAATAGGTCATACACCTATTTTAGCCGGTAAAGACAATGCTACTACTGCGTTATATGTGAGGAAAATATGAATAATAAAATAATAATTAAAAATGCTCAGGGTAAAGAGCAAACATATGATATCTTGTTTTCGTTTGAATCAGCTAATACTCATAAAAATTATATCGTTTATACAGACTTTACTAAAGAAAATAATATTATAAAATGTTATGCTTCTATTTATGAAAATGGTCAAGTATCACCCATTGATACAGAAGCTGAAAACCAAATAGTTATTACTATGTTAAACACTATAACTGAATCAACTAAAATAAAATATCGTCTTATGAACCAATAAAAAATATCTTTTTTACTTGGTCTTTGATATAATGACTATAGAACTATTAAAGATAATTTATAGTTAATAAAGGAGAAAAAATATGAAAATAAAAAATGTTGTGGGTCGTGAAATTTTAGACTCACGTGGTAATCCAACTGTTGAAGTAGATGTTATATTAGAAAATGGTCTTATTGGCCGTGCCGCTGTTCCTTCTGGAGCTTCTACAGGTGAAAGGGAAGCATTAGAATTGCGTGATGGTGATACAAGATATATGGGCAAAGGCACCTTAAAAGCTGTGGCTAATGTTAATGGACCATTAAAAGATTTAGTTGTTGGCATGGAAGTTGAAGACCAAAAAGCCTTAGATGAAGCTATGATTAAACTAGATGGCACTAAAACTAAATCAAAATATGGAGCTAATGCCATATTAGGTATATCAATGGCTGCTTTAAAAGCTAGTGCTTTAAATGCTGGTAAACCATTATATGCTTATGTTGGGGAAGGCCGCAGTTTACCACGTCCTATGATGAATATCATTAATGGCGGAGCTCATGCTGATAACAAGCTAGATTTTCAAGAATTTATGATTATTCCAGAACGTGACACTATTAAAGAAAGAATTAGAGTTGGTGCTGAAGTATTTCATAATTTAAAAAAAGTATTAAACGAAAAAGGTTTAGCAACTGGTGTCGGTGATGAAGGTGGTTTTGCACCTGATTTAAATAGTAATCAAGAAGGTTTTGCATTAATTATGGAAGCTATTAAAAGAGCTGGCTACGAGCCTGGTAAAGATGTTTTCCTAGGTATAGATGTAGCTGCTTCCGAATTTTATAAAGATGGTAAATATCATTTAGCTGGTGAACAAAGAATTTTAACTACTGATGAATTAATCGACTTTTATGAAGAATTAGTTAATAAATATCCAATTATTTCAATTGAAGATCCTGTTGATGAAAACGATTGGGAAGGCTTTGCTAAAATAACTGCCAAATTAGGCGACAGAATTCAATTAGTAGGTGATGATTTATTTGTTACTAATAAAGAATGTTTACAAATGGGTATTGATAAACATGCTGGTAATGCCATCTTATTAAAAGTTAATCAAATTGGTACAATTACAGAAACACTTGAAACTATTAAATTAGCTAAAAGCCATGGTTACAAAACCATAATATCTCATCGTAGTGGGGAAACTGAAGATACAACGATTGCTGATTTAGCCGTTGGTTTAGACTTAGGCCAAATAAAAACTGGTTCTATGTCTCGAACTGATCGTATGTGTAAATATAACCAATTAATTAGAATAGAAGAAGAAATTGAAAATAGTAAATAGAAGTGTCATACTTCTTTTTTCATATTAAAAATTATCTTTCATATATTTAAATATAGAAAGAGAGGATTAATCATGGAAATATTAAAAGTATCAAGCAAGTCAAATCCTAGTAAAGTAGCCGGAGCTATTGCTAATATTTTTAGAGAAAAGGGCGGAGTTGAATTGCAAACCGTTGGGGCTGGAGCCTTAAATCAAGCTGTTAAAGCGGTTTCTATAGCTCGTGGTTATATTTCACCTAGTGGCATAAATCTTGTTTGTATTCCAGCATTTACTGATATCGAGATTGATGGTAAAGAAAAAACTGCTATTAAACTTATAATCGAAGCTAAATAGCTTCTTTTTATTTGCCTTAAATTAAATAACTAAACCATTTACTTTATGCTATAATAAAATTAATAATTTATAAATAGAAAGAAGGTTATCTTGTGAGTTTTATTGCCAAAATAAAAATTAAAGCCCAACAAAATCCTCAAAAAATAGTTTTACCTGAAGCTACAGATCCCCGTATCTTAAAGGCTGCTGCTATTTGTCAGCAAGAAAAAATAGCTCAGATTATACTAATTGGGCAAGAATCTTTAATAAAACAAGTAGCCCTTCAAGAAAACATTAATATTGAAGGTCTTACTATTATTGATCCTCAAACAAGTAATTTAACCGCTCAATTAACTCAAGACTTATATGAATTACGTAAAGAAAAAGGTTTAACATTAGAACAAGCCGAGCAACTAATAACCACTGATTATATGTATTTTGCCTGTATGCTAGTTAAAGATAATTATGCTGCGGGAGCAGTATCAGGGGCATGTCATTCCACCTCTAATACTTTAAAACCAGCTCTGCAAATTATTAAAGCAGCTCCAAATGTTCCCTTAGTTTCATCTTTTTTCTTAATGGAAGTTCCTAATTGTTCATATGGATATAATGGTCTTTTCGTATTTAGTGATGCTGGATTAGTTCAAAACCCTAGTGCTATACAGCTTGCTGCTATAGCTGCTAGTTCATCTGCTTCTTTTGAACTCTTAACCAATCAAAAAGCTGTAACTGCTTTATTGTCGCATTCAACTAAGGGTAGTGCCTCTCATCCTGATATAGACAAAGTCGTAGAAGCAACACAAATAGCCCAAAAGGAATACCCTAATTACATGATTGACGGCGAATTACAACTAGATGCCGCTATCGATCCTTTAGTTGCTAAAATTAAAGCTCCAAATAGTGCAGTAGCAGGCCATGCTAATACCTTAATCTTTCCTGATTTAGATGCTGGAAATATTGGCTATAAATTAGTTGAAAGATTAGCTAAAGCTGAAAGCTATGGTCCAATTACCCAAGGCATTAACAAACCGATAAATGATTTATCGCGTGGCTGTAGTGTTGAAGATATCGTTGGCGTTATTGCCATAACTTGTTTACAAGCAATACAACAAAACAGTGTTTAAGTAAAACACTGTTTTATTGTACAATATAGAAAGTTATTAAAGTTAATAAAATTGTCACTATAATTACTGCTATAATAACTTGTAAAGCACTGATGCTACCACTACTACTTGCTTTAAGTTCCAGTTTTTGTACATCTTCTTTATCTTTATCTCCACCTGAAGCAATTCCTGTTTCATTTCTTTTGATTTCAATCATCTGTGCTTTACTAATAGCATCTTTTTGTTTATCATTTAACCTTTGATTGTTGCCATATTCCAATTCATAAATTAAAGATCTAAACCCTTTTAAAACATTTCTTAATTTAGGATGCGAACATTCTTCATATTTAGCCAATAAACCTAGGTAATTATAAAATATATCTATTTTTTTTCTTTCATTTTCTGTTAAACTTTGTGGTGAATTAATTATTTCTTTATATTCATCTAAAGAAATAATTTTCAAAGAATCATCTTCATCCTCTTTTTTATTATCACTATTTAATGCCTGTACATGAAGACTTATAATATTAAAGATATCTTCAGCCTTAAAGTAATTTAAAGTTGAAGCAAACACTGTTTCTTCTGATAATAAATCATAAATATTAAAATTACTTATATCTATTTTCTTTAAACCATAAATAAGATAATTGTCTTTTAAAGCCAATCCTTTAAGACTTTCGGGAAATTGTTCATATAAATTAGCTAAAAGCATTCTATTAATTTCTAAGGTACTCATCTATGTCACCTATTATAATACTAACAAATTATCTTCATATTTTCAAATAATAATTAATGTTGTATAATTATTAGCGTGATATTTATGAAAAAGGAACTAAATGAACAATTTATAATTGATTTATCAAAGAAGAAAAATGAACCGTCTTGGATGCTTGACTTTCGTTTGCAATCTTATGCTAAATTTAAAGAACTAGCTAATCCAACCTTTGGTCCCAAAATTGACCTTGATTTTGATAATTTAACTTATTATAAAGGTGATCTTCAAAAATTAACTAATGATTGGAAGCGTGTTAATTGTAGTATACGAAATAGTTTTGATAAATTAGGTGTTATCGATGCTGAAAAAAAGTATTTAGGTGGTGTAACCAATCAATTTGAAAGTGAAGTTGTTTATCACAATCAATCTTTAGAAGATCAAAATATTATTTTTACTTCAACCGATGATGCTTTACAAAAGTATCCCGACTTATTTAAAGAATATTTTAATCATTTAGTTAATTATGCTGAAAATAAATATACAGCTTTAAACGGTGCTATTTGGTCTGGTGGCTCTTTTATCTATATACCTAAAGGCATTAAAGTTGATCGTCCTTTACAAAGTTATTTTAGAATTGAAACTGAAAGTTTAGGACAATTTGAAAGAACTATTATTATTGTTGATGAAGGTGCTGATTTAAGTTATATTGAGGGTTGTACCGCAAAAGAGTATAGTGTTACATCACTTCATGCTGGTGTAGTTGAAATATTTATTAAAAAAAATGCCCATTGTCGTTATTCAACAATTCAAAATTGGTCGACTGATGTTTATAATTTAGTAACTAAAAGAGCCATCGTTGATGCTTATGGTACTATGGAATGGGTTGATGGTAATATTGGTAGTCAAGTTACAATGAAATATCCTTCATGCATTTTAAATGGGGAAGGTGCAACCGGTAACTCAATTTCTATTGCCTATGCTAAAAAAGGCCAAATTCTAGATGCTGGAGCCAAAATGATTCATTTAGCACCTCATACCAAAAGTAACATTATTAGCAAGTCTATTGCTGAAGATGGCGGTATCAGTAATTATCGTGGCTTAACTAAAATTACTAAAAATGCTACCAATAGTCACGCTACTATTAAATGCGATACCATTATTTTAGATGATAAATCTAAAAGTGATACATTTCCTAAGAATATTGTTGGCAATAATTCTAGTTCTTTAGAACATGAAGCCACAATTTCTAAAGTAAGTGCTGAAAAAATGTTTTATTTAACTAGTAAAGGACTAAGTGAAAATAGTGCTAAAGAACTTCTTATTATGGGCTTTATCAGTGATTTTAAAAAAGAATTACCAATGGAATATGCTGTTGAATTAAATCGTTTATTAAAAGAATAAAATATCAAAAAAATTTAAAATACCTCTAAATGATTATTTTCTTTGTCTATCTTAATATAAAAAAAATATTTCTCTTAGGAAAAATATTTTTTTTATTATAAATAACTTAGCAAATCCCTAAAACCCTTATTTGCATCATCTTTTTTTTCTTGTTAATATTCATCCTTGAAAGGAGGAATATTATGTTAAATCAAGTTGTTTTAGTTGGTCGACTAACTGATGATTTACAAGTTACTACTGTTGAAAACGGTAAAAAAGTAACGTCCTTAATTTTAGCTGTTCAAAGAACCTTTAAAAATAGTGATGGTATTTATGAAACGGATTTTATAAGATGTACTCTATGGAACGCCGTGGCATCTAATGCTAGCGAATATTGTAAAAAAGGTGATGTTGTTGGTATCAAAGGCCGTCTTCAAGTTAATACTTATGAAGATAAAGATGGTAATAAAAAGACTTCTACAGAAGTCATAGCTGAAAAAGTTACTTTCTTATCAAATAAAAAAGATGATGAGAAATAAAACCCATACTTAGATAAAAGTTAATTCATCCAATTTATAAGCTGGATTAACTTTTTTTAATGTAATTATTCTCCCATCATTATAAGTCTTTTGACGATTTTGTTTCATTTTATTTATTTCATTTCGTAGAAGAATAAAATGTTTTAAAACTTTATTACGTAAATCTTCATTATATAAAATACCAATGGCATTATCATATGGAAATGCTACATCAATATGTTTTATGAATAAATTATCAACTTCTTGATATTTTACAATTGGATTATTACATACATCTTCATAAATATCCCCATAAATAAAACCTAAGATATAACGTTTATAAAATATTTTACTCATAGAATCTATTCCTTTTTCTTCTAATTCACCTAGAGGATCAAAATTGCTAATGAAAAAATTCCAGATAAAATTCAACGCCTCATTTTCACTAAAACCCTTTTCTATGTAAAAATCATATAAATCGTAAATAAAATTTCTAAGTATTTCATTTAAAGTAGTGACTTTGATAAGACTATTTCGTTCATACTTAGCTAAAAAATTTTCCATGTGGTCTTCGTTAATTTTCTTACGATTTGCCAAATATTTTTCACTATTTATTAAAGATTTATAATATGTTTTTAATAAATCCATCCCAAAATGATAATTACTTAAAAAGAATTCATTTAATTCTTTAACACTTTTATAATTTAAATAATTAATCATTTGTTTATTAGTATCATAAATGTATATATAATAATGAGTTAATAAAGTATTGATAAATTGATATCTATCCACATTTCTTGGTAAACCATCTTCCGTTATTTGACAATAAACAGCATCAATAACTTCATTACAAATTACTTCATCTTCATTCTTTTTTAAATATTCCATATCCCCCATACACTCATCATCTTCATTTATATATAGTGCATCTATTTCTTCACTAGATAAACCTTGGGTAGTTAAAAAACTCTCATATAAATCAAACAATATATTTATTAAATATTCCGAAATTTCCATCTTTTTCTTCACCTCATCAAAGAATTTATAGCTATTATATAAAAAAATAATTATAAAATAAAGAAAAACATATACTTTAATAGGTGATTAAATGAAAAAATATTTTAAATATATTGGCTTATTAGGTATCTGTATGCTTAGTTTTTATTATGCTGAACAAGTCGCCCTTTATGTCAAAAATAAAAATCCTTTAATGCAAAGTATTAATGAAATTGAACAATCTAAATATATTTCTTATATTGATAGTTCTATAATAGATGATTTATATATTATTCCTGGTCTTAATGGTCAAAAAGTTAATGTTACTAAATCTTTTAATAATATGCAGAAAAATAAAGAATTTAATGAAGAGTTACTTATTTTTGATTCCATTAAACCAGAGATTAGTTTAGAAGATAATAAAGATAAAATAATTATTCGTGGTAATAAAAACAAGCAAAGTGTTTCTTTTATTTTCGAAGAGATAAGTGAATTATCACATTATATGATAAATCATAATTATTCCGTAGATTTATTAATTAATAAAGAAGAATATGATGAATCTTATGAATTAATTAATAATTCAAATAATGAACTTATCTATCATAATATAGATAAATATTTAAATAATCATAAATTAAATAAAAAATTATGTTATGTTAAAAAAGATATACCACAAACTTGTACTGATAAATATTTATTTAAACCATCTTTAATTATTAACCATTCTAATTTAAGTAGTACAAAAAATAAAATAAGTAGTGGAGAGATAATTCTTGTTCAAAAATCCCTAACAATAAGTGAATTAGAAATATTACTTAACCAAATTAATTATCAAGATTTAAAAATTGTTCCCTTATCTGACTTAATTAAAGAATAATAGCTCATTTACATTTAAATCTTTATAAACATTGCAACTTTTCTATATTTTTGATATAATTACTAAGTCACAAGCCTTTTATAAATAAAAATATAGAAAAGAGATGTTTTTTTATGTGTAATATAAAAATATTTAGTCTAGGCGGACTAGATGAAATGGGTAAAAACTGTTATGTAATTGATATTGATAATAGTTTATATATTTTTGATTGTGGATTAAAATATGCTAATGAAAATTTATATGGTATTGATTATATCATTCCTGATTTTGATTATTTAATTAAAAATCAACATCGAATTAAAGGTTTATTTTTAACACATGGTCATTATGAAAATATGGGAGCTACTAAGGATTTAGTAAAAGATTTACCTAATATTAAAATATATGCCACTAAATTTACTAAATTTATTTTGACTAATGATGGGGTAGATGAAAAAAAGATTATTGAGATTAAACCTCATAAAAAAATAAATTTTGGTGACATTAGTCTTTTTCCTATCAGTGTTAATCATTCCGCCCCTGATTCTGTAATGTATGTTATCAATACTAAAGATGGGGCTATTGTCTATACTGGTGATTTTATAATTGATTCGAAAATGATGGATAAGTACGCTATGGACTTAGGTAAAATTGCTTATGTTGGTAAACAAGGTGTTTTAGCTTTATTATGTGAATCGGTATTTTCAGAAAGAATAGGGCATACTTCACCATCCCATCGTTTAACTTCCTTTTTTAAAGATGCCATTAAGCATCATGAAAATCGTATTCTTTTTGCTGTTTTACCAACTCATATATATACTATCCAAGAAATCTTTGATGCGGTTATAAATACTCATCGTAAAGTTGTTATAATGGGTAAAAATCTGCAAAACATTATTAATTTTTCAAAAAAAGAAGGTTACTTAAATTTTCCAGACAACGTCTTAGGTGATTTATCAAATATTGATGATAAAGATGCTATTTTATTAATTCAAGATAGTAAAGAAAATCCTTATGCATCAATTAGCAAAATAATTAATGGTTACGACAAGTTTATTAAATTAAAGAAAACCGATACAGTTGTTTTTGCCGAACCGAAATATGATAGTAGCGAAAAGACATTAGTTAAAGTTCAAAATGATTTAGCGACTAATGGTTGTGATATTATCACTATTCCCAAGGATAAAACAATCTTACATCATGCTTCATCTGAAGATTTAATGATTATGATTGATTTACTAAAACCTAAATATTATATTCCCGTTAAAGGTGAATATCGCTATATGGTTAATAATGCTAATATTGCTTTAGAATTGAAGATGCCACCTAGTAATATCATTTTAAAACAAAATGGTGATGTCATTGAAATAAATAACGGCCAGTTAAATACAGAAAATTTTGATCACATTAAAGTTAATGATATTTTAATTGATGGTAATAGTACGGATGATGTTGGCGAATTGGTTATTAAAGATCGTGAAATGTTAAGTGAAAATGGTATTGTTTTAATTAGTGCCACTATTAGTAAAAAAGAAAAAGTATTACTTGTCGGTCCAGAAGTTACCACTCGTGGTTTTATTTATGTTAAAGATTCTGGGGAAATGATTGATGAAATTAAAAGAATTTCTTTAAATATCATTGAACGAAATATTACGGATAATTATGTTGAATATAATAAAATAAAAAATGAAATTCGTGAAGAATTAGGTAAATACCTATACCATGAAACTGAATGTAAACCAATGATTATTGCTGTTGTCCAAGAAGTCTAAACTTCTTTTTAGTATAAATTTTTAAATAATCGCCATAATTATTAATGGTGATAAAAATGATTGAAGACGTAGAATTATTAAACTTAATTTATAAAAATGCTCAGATGGGTTTAATTGGTATAGATAATATTAAGTCGGCCATTAAAAACAAAAAATTCTTTAAAGTTATTAAAGAACAAGAACAAGATTATCATGCCATCTGTACTGAAGCCGTTCTTCTATTAAAAAATATGAACGAAAAAGCTGAAAGTGTCAGCCCCATTGCATCCTTAATGACTATGATGGATGCTAAAATGAAAACTCTAGCTGACAGTAGTGTTAGTAATATTGCTAAAATGATGATGACGGGCAACAACAAAGGAATTATTGAAATTCAAGAAAAAATAAATAATTATGAAGGTGATGATAAAAAAATTATCGCCTTAGCTCAAAAACTACTAACTATTGAAAAAAGAAATCTAGAAAATTTAAAGAAATATTTATAAATAGAAGATATCATAAATCAGATATCTTCTATTTTCTCTTATTCCATAATTTTCTATCAAATGTCAAGTAAAACCTTAAGCTATTCATTGAATTATAATTTAATATATAATATAATTAATATAATAGAAAGAATAGGGGTCTCTATGAAGAAGTCTAGATTAATATTTATGTTATTTCTTTTTATAATCTTTATTTGCCCAAGCAAAGCGGCTACCTTTTTAGAAGCCTCTACGCAAAGACCCGTTGTTGGTTCCGATGTCTATATTTTACTAAATGCAATGTATGGCGATTTAGAAATAAGTGAATTTAATGTTCGTATTAAGTATGATACTCAATATTTAAAATATGAAAGACCTTATTGGATTCAAGGCAATGGTACTGTAACTGAAAAAGATGGTTATCTTTATATCAAAAAACCTAGTACGAGTCGTAATTGGACTAGTGGTAATCAAATGCAATTTAAATTTACGGTCTTAAAAGAGGGTGTCTCCCGTCTTGAAATAAGTGCGGTTGATGAGACAGGTAATGTTGTTGAATCTTACTATAGCGATGGCAATCCTGTAGCCCAATCTTTCGCTGGAGTTACAATAAATGCTGTTAAACCAAGTACAGATACAACTATTGGCTCTTTATTCGTCGAAGGTTATAACATGTCACCAACCTTTAGTAAAACGACTTATGAATACACTTTAAATGTTCCATCTAATGTAACCCAAGTTAATGTTGTTGCTAAAAAAGGTGATAATAACCAAACCATTACTGGTACTGGCAAAATAAACTTAAATTACGGACAAAATCGCGTACGTGTAATAGTTAAAGCTCAAGATGGGTCTTCCCGTACTTATCAAATAATGATTACTCGTGCCGATGATCGTACGGGTGATACTTCATTACAAAGTCTAAATGTATCTAATACTAGTATTAAATATCAAAATGGTGTAAATAGTTATGAAGCTACTGTTAGTCGTAGTATAGATAATGTCTTAATAACGGCAATTACTACTGATCCTAACGCAACTTTAATAGGTACGGGCAAAAAACAATTAAACATTGGTAATAATACCTTCACTATAACCGTAGTCTCTTCCCAAGGTCAGCAGGCCTCTTATACTATTAATATTAATCGCTCTAATGAAGAATTAGAAGTCATTAC
>CANRLI010000006.1 GCA_947631475.1 uncultured Bacilli bacterium
ATATAAATAGAAAGGAATTAATCAATCTATAAAAATTTAACTCATTTCTATGAGATTGATTATACAAGGAAATATGAAATATAAAAGAGTATTACTAAAATTAAGTGGTGAATCATTAGCTGGAGCTAAAGGTACAGGAATTGATTTTGAAAAAGTACTAGATACTTGTGCCGAAATTAAAGAAATAACTAAATTAGGAGTTGAAGTAGGTATTGTTGTTGGTGGCGGTAACTTTTGGCGAGGTCGTAGCAACACTCAAATGGATCGTTGTACATCAGATTATATTGGAATGCTTGGCACAACGATGAATGCCTTAGCTATTGGCGATGCTTTTAAACAAATTGGTCAAGATGTTCGTGTTCAAACTGGTGTTGAAATGCGTCAAATAGCTGAATTTTATATTAAAGATCGTGCTATAAAACATTTAACTAATGGCCGAGTAGTAGTTTTTGGTTGTGGAACAGGCTCACCCTTTTTTTCAACCGATACCGCAGCGGCTTTACGTGCTGCTGAAATAAATGCCGATGCCTTAATTAAAGCTACCAATGTTGATGCTATTTACGATAAAGATCCTAAAAAATATGCTGATGCTAACAAAATAGATGAAATAACTTATTTAGAAGTTTTAAATCAAAAATTAAATGTCATGGATACGACTGCGACCTCATTATGTATGGATAACGATATCCCTATAATAGTCTTTGACATTAATAAAAGTGGCAATCTTAAAAAAGTCATTGAAGGCGAAAAAATTGGTACAATTGTATCAAATAATAAGAAGTAAGTACTTCTTTTTCTTTTATAATGTGATAAAATATTAGTGCAGGTGATGTTTATGCTTAGGTTAGATAACGTAAAAGTATATAAAGATTTAGATGAAGCAGAAGTTATTAGAAGAACATTTATTAAAAATTGGGTTGACGAAGAAGATGTCATTACCGCAAATATTGTAAAAAAATCAATTGATGCCCGCGATAAAAAGAATGTTCATTATACTTATGCAATAGAATTTGACGTTAAAGACGAATCTAAATATCCTAAAATTAAACATGTTGAATATAAAGCTGAACCACCTCTAAATAAACGAAGAAAATCTACTTATAAGCCCATTATTATTGGTGCTGGTCCAGCTGGTCTTTTTTGTGCATTAACTTTAGTTGAAAATGGCTATGAACCAGTCATTATTGAACAGGGTTCTAAAGTAGATGAAAGAATTAAATATGTCGAAGAATACAAAACAACTGGTCAATTAAATGAAATGTGTAATGTGCAGTTTGGGGAAGGTGGAGCTGGTACGTTTTCCGATGGTAAACTAACCACTAGCATTAATTCTCCTTATATCAAAAAAGTTTTACATTATTTTCATGAATTTGGTGCTCCTAAAGAAATTTTATACGTTAATAAGCCTCATATAGGTACTGATAACTTAGTCGAAATATTAAAAAATATTCGAAGTTATATCGAATCTAAAGGTGGTAAATATTATTTTAATAATAAAGTTGTCGATATCCAAAAAGGTGAAAAATTAATAAAAGTATGTTGTCGTAAAAATGATTTCTTTACAGATACAGTTGTCTTAGCCATTGGCCATAGTGCTAGAGATACATATAAAATGTTACTTAGTAACGGAATGGATATCGTTAGGAAAAATTTTTCTGTCGGTGTACGTATCGAACACAAACAAAAAATGATTAATGAAACCCAATACGGCACTATAACAACCTTACAATTACCACCAGCTGAATATAAACTAGTTCATCACACTGATAATGAACGTAGTTGTTATACTTTCTGTATGTGTCCTGGTGGTGAAGTTATTGCTTCAGCATCCCATAATGGTGAAGTAGTGACTAATGGAATGTCTACATTTAAAAGAGACAAGGAAAATGCCAATGGCGCATTACTCGTTAATGTTTTAACAACTGATTTTCCTGGTACCGACCCTTTAGCTGGTATGTATTTTCAAGAAGATTTAGAACATAAAGCTTATGAATTAGGTGGTAGTAACGGCTATGCCCCAGTACAAAGAGTCGAAGATTTTCTAAAGAATAAACCTAGTACTAAAATTGGTGAAATAATTCCTTCATATAAACCAGGTTATAAATTATGTAATTTAAATGAAATACTACCTGATTTTGTTTCTAAAACTTTAAAAGAAGGAATTGTCGCTTTTGATAAAAAACTAACTGGATTTGCTCATCCAGATGCCATATTAACAGGTGTTGAAACAAGATCATCTTCTCCCGTAACAATTAAACGTGATGAAGATTTAATGTCTAATTTAGAAGGTATTTATCCTTGTGGGGAAGGCGCTGGCTATGCTGGCGGTATTACATCTGCCGCAGTAGATGGTATTAAAGTAGCAATAAAAATAATTGAAAAAGAGTAGGTAAACTTGCCAAATATTGGAAAATGATTTAAAATAAAAAACTAGTTAGGGGGATATAAATGAAAAAAAACACAATTACTGAAAAAATTCAAAGAATAAGAGAAATAATGTCTAATTTAAAATTCAAAAAACTACCAACATCACTTGAAGTAGAAAAGGAAATTAATAGGAATCGTAATCATTCATGGATTAGGGAAGTAATAAGAGACGAAAAATTAGCAGATGCCATCTTTGCCGATTTAGAAAGTGGAATATCTAAAGAAGATTTTATTCAAAAATATACATGTTTAAATAATGTAGTTATGAAATACTTAGTAAAAAATCCTATAACTAAAGCTGAGTTTATTTATGAATCATTTATTTTAGCAAGAGCATTAAAAAATAGAGGAATTACTAAAGGTGATGAAATTGTTATTTGTGTAGATCGAACACCCGAATATACTTATTTGATTGGTGCTGCTAGCATAATTGGTGCCAAAATCAATATGGTATGTGAAAAGTTTGCTCAAGATTTTTTAATAAATGATATTTTAAATGTTCAAAATTGGCATTCTAAATTAACTAAAGAACAAATTGAACTTGCTGAAAGTTTAGGTATAACACCATCTGACGAAAGATATAAAACTTTTATAGAACAATTAGGTTATGAATATGAACCTCAACCAAAAAGAATATTATTTGTTCAAGATGTTAAAACAGCTCAAATGAAAGAAATAATTGAAACATGTTCAGATATTGAAACAATTATTGTCCCTTTTAAAAGATCAGCTTCAGATTTGTCGACATATAATCGTTTTACTAAAAAACACTATGAAACAACTCCAGTCGATGAAAGCGTTGTATCATCACATCTAAACTATGACAGTTTTATAAATAGTGGCTTAAATTATCCAGGAAAAGTTGAAGAAAAATCAACTTTAGATGATTGCTTTACTATAACTTATTCAAGTGGTACAACAGGCAAACCAAAAGGCATTGTCCATTCTAATAGACACTATATTACAATGGCTCGCTATCATGATCATGAAGTATCAGGAATTCCATCTATTAGTATGTTTTCAACTTATTCTAATATTCCTTCATACTCAAATAGTTACGTTTCATCAGCATTATCTGATAACTTGATTCAAAATGGTCTTATCCTATTAGATCCAGTTGATACTTTAGATTATTTTAAAACAGGTCTAAAAATTAATAATGCACATATGAACATTGCCTCATCAAGCTCATGGGAACGTTTAGCTTTAGCATACTATAATAATCCTGAATCATTTCATGGTTATAGTTTACCAAGTGCTATGTTTAACTTCGCTGTAGGTGAAGAATTTCCTCCAGGATTAGAAAAACTATGTAATAAATTTTTGAGAAAAATGAAAGCTGGAACTAATTTAAGCTTAAATGTAAAAGGGAAAATAATAAGTCCATTCCCATTAGCTACTATGTCAGTTGCTGGCGGGTCATGTGAAACAGGTAGTGTTTTTATAAAGTTATTTAGAAGCCTTTATAGTAAATCACCAAATCGTCAAGATCGTACATTCCCTGTAGGAATGGACATATATGATTTTGTTGAAGTTAAAATTTTACGTGAAGATGGTTCATATGCCGAGCCATACGAACTTGGTCGCTTAGTATTAAATTCAAATTGTACGATGGTTCGTTATAATAATAATCCTGCTGCAACAGAAGATTTATATATCGTTGATAAATATGGGAAAAAATGGGTTGATATGAAAGTATTTGCCTATTTAGATGAACATAATAAAGTTAGTATAAAAGGTCGTATAAAAGATTCCTTTAGTGATCAATATGAATTTAGAATTGCTGATTCAATTGCTAAAGATACTAAAAATATTTGTTCAGTGCATGTTGTAAAAATAGAAGATTCAATTTATGTAGCCCATGTAATTTTTCAACCTGATGCTAAAATTTCTAAAAAACAAACTTTAATAAATGCTTTAAAACGTGTTCAAAGTGAATTAGGAACTGATTTTCAATTACTTTTTACAGAAAAAAGTTACACAAACTATTATCCACTAACTAAAAGTTTGAAAAAAGACGATCGTGCAATGATTGCTGAAGGATATGATAATATTATTTACCTTGAAGACCAAGGACCAACCTTAACTAAAAAATAGACTCAGTCTATTTTTTTTAAAAATCTTATAAGAACATTTTCAAAAATAAAAAAGTATTGCTGAACAAAGCTTGAATTAAGATGTAAATAATTTATTTTACTTTTTATCTAATATTATTGCGAGAAAATAAAAAATTTACTATAATAAAATAGAAGAATAGGGGAATCTTTATGATAAATGGCGTTTCTTTTTCTATACTAAGTACAATTTATATGACATTACTAGTAATAGTATTTTTTAGAAAAAAACATATTCAATCTACAGAGTTAAAAATATTTAGTATCTTATTAGTAACCAATTTAATAGGTTTAATTATTGAAGTTATTTTAAGTTTCTTAGCTATTTTTACTAATACTGACAGCTTATTTTTAACTATAATCGCTAAATTATTTTTATTATATTATATTGTTTTTACCAGTTTCTTTGTTATGTACATTTTGCAAGTAATAAATGAAGAAAGATATCAAAAATACAAAAAGAAATATTTCTTTACTATATTAATGGGCATTATTATTACAAGTATTTTCATATTTAAAGAACAAATATATATAAAACATGGTAGTAATCCATATAGTTATGGACCATCTGTTAATACTCTTTATTTTTTTGCTTCTATTATGATAACTATCTCCATTATTCTTCTATTATTTCATATAACTAAAATTAAAAACAAAAAATATATTCCGTTGGTTATATATATTATTGGAACAATAATAGTTGCTATAATTCAAAAATTAAATCCAGCTTTAACTTTATCAACTTCTATTGATTCCATTCTATTATTCATCATGTACTTCACCATTGAAAACCCTGATGTTAAAATGCTTGAACAAGTATCAATTGCTAAAGAAAATGCTGAAAAAGCCAATCACGCTAAAACTGATTTTTTATCAAATATGTCTCATGAAATAAGAACACCATTAAATGCTATTGTTGGTTTCAGTGAATCATTAAAAGAAGATAATTTACCAGCTAGTGCTAAAGAAAAAGTAAATGATATTATTATGGCTTCTGATAATTTACTTGATATAGTTAATGGAATATTAGATATTTCTAAAATAGAAGCTAATAAGCTAGAGATAATTAATAAAGAATATGATATTAAATCTATGTTTGAAGAATTAGTTGCTTTAACTAAAGCTAGAATAGGTGATAAAGGTTTAGATTTTAGAGTTAATATTGATGAATCAATACCTAGAATATTATATGGTGATAGTGTCAGATTAAAGCAAATATACTTAAATATTTTAACTAATGCTGTTAAATATACAAAAGAAGGATATATAGATTTTACTGTATCTTCTGTTATAAAAGATAATGTATGTCGACTAATTGTATCAGTAGAAGATAGTGGTATTGGTATTAAACAAGAAAATATTGATAAATTATTTACTAAATTTGAACGCTTAGATATTGAAAAAGAAATTACAATTGAAGGTACTGGTTTAGGATTAGCTATTACTAAAAAACTAGTTGAACTAATGAGAGGTAAAATAGTTGTTCAATCAGTATATGGTAAGGGTTCAAAGTTTACTATTTCAATAGACCAAAGAATAATTGCTGTTAAGCCTACTGATGTCAAAGAAGCCAACCAAATAGCCAGTACAGTTATTGATGCTACCGGTTCTAAAATATTAATTGTTGATGATAATGAATTAAATATTAAAGTAGCAGCGACTTTACTTAAAAAATATAATTTTGATATTGATTCTTGTACTAGTGGTGGATTATGCTTAGAAAAGATTAATAGTGGTAATACATATGATATTATTTTCTTAGATGATATGATGCCTAAAATGAATGGTCGAGAAACCTTAAAAAAATTAAAAGAAAACGTGGCATTTAAAACCCCAGTTATTGCTTTAACTGCTAATGCCATTACAGGTATGAAAGAAGAATATTTAGAATATGGTTTTGATGATTATTTATCAAAACCAATAGAGAAAAAAGAATTAGAAAGAGTTATTAGAACCTATTTAAATAAAGCTAAACAAGTTCCAGCTAATAGTGAAGTATCTAATATGAGTTCTTCAAAGATAAAAGATAACTTTGATGTTAATACCTCACTTGTTAATCATTCTAAAAATCCTAAATTGCTATTAGTTGCTCAAAATGATCTTTTAAATAAACTTGTTTCTATTATTGACGAAAATAAATATGAATTAACAGAAAGTAGTAGCGGAGTAAATGCTATCGAAAAAGTGATTGATAATAATTATGATTTAGTTATTTTAAGTGCCATGACTGATGATTTACAATCTTCTGAAGTAGTTGAAAATATTACTTCAATCGAAAATTTCAAAACCCCAATCGTCATAATTGCTCCACCTAAAACTAATATAGCTAAAGATGAAACGATAAAAGAAGTAATAGAAGAAGATAAAATAGATTCTTTATTAGCTCAAACGATTGAAAAATTATTGAATAAGTAAATTTATTGTGATAAAACTAATATAGGATATGGTGATATTATGAAAGATATTAATTTTCTTAAAGAAAACAATGTCGATGTCGATAATAGTTTAGAATTATTTGGTGATATTGATACTTATAATGAAACATTGGTTGAATTTAAAAATAGCATAGATGGTAAATTAGATCAAATAAGAAAGTACTTTGATGAACAAGATATGCCCAATTATGCTATTTATGTTCATTCTTTAAAAAGTGATTGTAAATATTTTGGCTTTCTAAAATTAGCTGAAATGGCTTATGAACATGAAATGAAAAGTAAAGCTAATGATTATACTTTTGTTAAAGAAGGATTCACTTCTTTAATGGAAGAAGCTAACAAAGTAAAAAATATTGTTAATGAATATTTAGGTACTACATCTGAAATATATGAAGATAAACCTGTATCAGATGAGGATATAATAGTTGTGGCAGATGATTCTGAAGTTATCAGAATATTTGTTAAAAAAATATTTGATGAAAATTATGAATTAGCATTTGCTAAAGATGGTGAAGAAACTTTAAACATAATAAAACAACATCAAGAAGATAATAGGATTAAAGCTATACTTTTGGATTTAAATATGCCAAAAGTTGATGGCTTTGCTGTATTGGATTACATGAAAGATAATTCATTATTTAGTAAGATGCCCGTTACAATAGTAAGTGGAGATTCATCTAGTGAAGCAATTAATAAAGCATTCTCTTATGATATTGTCGATATGTTAAATAAACCTTTTAGTGAAGCTAAGATTAAAGAAGTTGTTGAAAAGACAATAAATAGTAATAAATAGCTAGTTTATCTAGCTTTTTTTATGGTAATATTTGTTAATTACCATATTTAGTGTTACAATAACTTTCAGTAAGGGGAAATAATATATGATAAAAAATATTGGTTTAATAAATATAATGAATTCTACTAGTGAATCTTTTGTCACAGAAACCGGTTTAAAGATCCGAAAAAAGGCTTTTAAAATATTACAAGGCCCTTTAAAATTAGCAACTAAGAAAGCTATGATATTAGAAAATTACCCTTCATTAGAATCTAATGAACCATATATATTCGCCTCAACTCACTCCTTTTCAGAAGACATTAATGTTGCTTTAGCTAATTTGGATAGAAATGCTTTTTTATTACTAGGTTCAACTAATCAAGTTGAATATAATCGTGGAGTATATTGTGCTTGGTTAAATGGTTTAGTATATGTTAATCGTTTAGATCCTAAAAGTCGTAAGGAATCTATGCAAAAAATGATTAGATTATTAAATAGTGGAACAAGCGTCTTAATATTTCCTGAAGGGCAATATAACAATACACCAAATCTATTGTGTCAAAAGTTATTTGCAAGCCCTTATACTTTGAATCAAACTACGGGTGCTAAAGTTGTTCCAGTATCATCTTATACATTACCCGAATTAGATACAATATATATCAATTATGGTAATCCTATAAATTTTAATAATATGACTAAAAAAGAAGCCTTAACTTATTTAAGAGATATCTTAGCAACTATGCAATATGAACAAATTGAAAAATATGGTGGAGTATTATCTCGTGCTTCTTTAGAAGGAAAAGATTTCTTATTAGAGTTTTTAGAGCAAAGAATGCAAGAATATTTAAAAGAACGTTGGACCAAAGATGTTTGGGATGAAGAAATTTTTGATTTTATCGATAAAGATGTAACTGAAGCTAAAACAGTACGAGAAAGTTTAGCTAATGTAGCTATTACGAAGAATAACGCTCAATTAATAGCTCCAGTTTTAACAAAAAGATTAGAAGACCAAAAGTATGATTTTAAAACATACATAAAAACCAATTGGCGTCGTCGTTAAACAAGATTAGTAATCTTGTTTTTTTAATGCTTATTTGTTAAAATGTAAGTATATAATGAGGTGGCAGTATGGCAGAATTTGAATTACAAGTCTTTTCATTAATATTTTTAATTATATTATTAATTGTTTATTTTACCAAACGTAATACGAATATTGATGAAAATAAATATTATAATAAGATGTTAATTTGTTCTTTTGTTATTATTTGTATAAATACTTTTTTACATATTTTTGCATATATAGTACCATTTCAAGAAATAATTAGTAAATATTTTACTTTATACGTTATTTTAAATAAAGTTATCTCTTTATTATTTATTATCTTTTTTGGCTCATTGTTATCCTATACATTAGCTATAAATGGAAAATTTAAAGTAAGTTCAAAAGTGATTGATATAGTAATGAATCTACTATATCTAATGTTTACCATACTATTACTATTAGCCAAAATAAATCTTCGTCAAATAGGTGAGATTACTACTTCTTATGGTTCTGTTTTAGACCTAAGTTATGCTTTTGCGACGATTATTTTACTTTGTAACATTGTAGTGGTTTTAATTAATATAAAAAATTTAGATAAAAGATATTTTATTGTTTTTGCTATTTTTATTTTAATTGTTCTTATGGCTATTACTACCATTATTTTTCCTCAAATAATCTTAATAGATGTATTGTTAGTTTTAACTTCATATATCATGTACTTTACTATTGAAAACCCTGATATGAAGATGTTAGAACAAATATCACTGGCTAAAGATCAAGCTGAAAAAGCTAATTCTGCTAAGACTGATTTCTTATCAAATATGTCTCATGAAATAAGAACACCTTTAAATGCTATTGTTGGTTTTTCAGAAGCTATCAACGAAGCTAAATCACTAGAAGAAGCTAAAGACGATGCTAAAGATATAATTGCTGCTTCTCAAAATTTATTAGAATTAGTAAATGGTATCTTAGATATCTCAAAGATTGAAGCTAATAAAATGGAAATTACTAATAGTGAATATAATCTTAAAGAAGAATGTAATGTTTTATATAAATTAATTAAACCACGTATAGGGGAAAAACCAATAGAATTTATTATGAATTTAGCCCCTGATATACCTGATATATTATATGGAGACAAGGGCAAAGTTAAAGAAATTATTAGTAATGTTTTAACTAATGCCGTTAAATATACAGAAACAGGTCAAATTAATTTTAATGTTAATTGTATTAATAAAAATGATGAATGCTCATTAGTAATATCTATTGAAGATACAGGTCGTGGTATTAAACCTGAAAAGATTGATAAACTATTTGACAAATTTGAAAGACTTGATGAAGATCGTAATACAACTATTGAAGGGGCCGGACTTGGTCTTGCTATTACGAAAAGGTTAGTCGAAATGATGGATGGTAAAATAATTGTACAATCTGTCTTTGGCAGCGGCTCTAAATTTACGATTTATCTAAAGCAAAAAATTATTAATCAAAAGTATGTTAAGCATAATGTCACGGTTAATAAAGAACAATTAGATTTAACTGGTAAAAAAGTTTTAATTGTTGATGATAATGAATTAAATATTAAAGTTGCTGAAAAATTACTAAGTAAATATCATTTAACTATTTCTTCATGTTCTAGTGGTTCCTTATGTCTTGACAAAATCCATAATGGCGAAAAATATGATTTAATTTTTATGGATGATATGATGCCTAAAATGAGTGGTCGTGAAACTATGCATCTTTTAAAAGAGATTCCATCATTTAATACCCGAATTGTTGTTTTAACGGCCAATGCTATTGAGGGAATGAAAGAAAAATATATTGAAGAAGGTTTTGATGACTATTTATCAAAACCTATGGATAGAAACGAATTAGACCTTATCTTAAGAAAATATCTTAATAAAGAATATGAAACTAATAACTTTGCACCATTACCATCTGATTTTTATGAAATATCTGAACAAGCTGTTAATAACATCAATTCTTCTGATTAAACAATAAAAGCATCTTTATGAAGTAAGATTACCTTTCCTTCATAAAGATGCTTTTTATATTTATATTTCAATTAAATATTTATCCTTAAGATACTTATTTACAAAATTATTTCTTATATCCATATATTCAATTGATAAAGCTAGATAATTATTGTTAATTCCTTCCTTACATTGTTTAAACTTATCTTCTAATTTATTTAACTTATCACAAACTTTATTATAAGTATTCTTTCCTAAGACTTTATCAAATTCATTTTCAATTAAATTATGGTCAATTAAAATATTATTGTTTATTAATAATTTAATATCATCATGAGCATATAAAGGTCTAAACAAATTAACTAATAAATCTAATCCTTCTACTTTATATGAATTAATATCTATATCATTAAGCTTATCTAAAGCTATCTTAAATTTCTTATTATTAATTTTTAATTTTTTAAATAAAATAATATTTTTTATAATATCTTCTGTACATAAGATATTAAATACTTTATCTATTATTTCTTTTTTATCATTTAAAACAATTCCTGTCTTAAAATAATCAAATCTTATTTTTATTTTATTGGTTAAAGAATATTTTCTTTTTTTAGTTAGTAAAATAAAGTTTAGTTCATGAGTTAAGAATTCTAATGTTTTAATAGATGAGTTATCAATATTTTTATATAATATTTCATGATTAATATTTATTGTCGGAAAATCGCATGTTAAATCAAGCCATTTATTTGTTAGATTATGATAGGTTGGGTTAATATAATATTTGTCATTATTTACTATAGGCTGATCCATATTAAATTTAGTACATATAATAGTTGAGTAGATATCGTCGATAAAATTATCTCCATATTGAACAACCATTCCCGTTATAATTAAATATAGATAATTTAATAGCTCTTGAGGATAATTACGTGCTTTTAATAATGAATCAGTTGTATAAACAACATGACTTACTAAAGTATTAATATTATTTTCATTTAACATGCTTATTCCTCCCTGTGTGAGCGTATACTATCACTGATATTCTAAAAAAGCAAATTTACGTTAATCCTAGTCAAAATTTGTTAAAATTTAAGAAATGCGTTATAATTATCAACGGAATTAAGGGGGAAGTAATATGGCTATTAAGAATACTTTTTCTAAGCATTTAAATAATATCCTTGAAGAATTAAATATAAAGAATTTAACCATTGAAAACATTGTTAATAAGAAATATAAATTATCAAAGGTTGTTGTCCCATATGTTTTAGTCACCTCAATAGGTTTAGGCATTTGGGCTTATAATCATGATTTGTTTAATGTATCTGCTTCTGTAAATCAACCATCTGGTTATGAAACAATTGATGAAGAAGTTCCTTTTGAATATATATATAAAAGAGAAGGTCAATACGCAAATAATAAGGTAACTGATTATTACCGAGTTACTCCTATTAATTTAACTGCTTCTTCTTATCAGTATTTTAATGATTTTCTTAAAACTGATGATATTTATTTTCCTTATGATGAAATTTTTAACTATGAAAAATATGCTTCTTATTTTCAAAATCCTCATCGTGATCTTTTATCACATACCTATAGTGGTTTTATCTATGACAATAAAGTAGATGAAGAAAAATTATATGCGACAGTTATAGCTAATAATAGTCATCTTGTTACCCAAAATCATCAATATAAGATAATTGCTAATGAACAAGTTTTAAGAAAGATAATTACTCATTTAGCTACTTCTATTAATGAAGGAATTCAATATAAAACTTCATTAGAAATAGCTGAATTAGACTGTGTACTAGGTCAATTATCTATTTTAACTTCATCCCTTGCTGATAAGATAAATTTCTTAGATAAGGGGATTATTATTCCTGAAGCTTATGTTACAAGTCTTGATACTTTAAATGACAATAATGTTATTAAATCTCTTTACCATTTTGCTAAGAATTTAGAACAAAGTGATTGTGTTGACCGCCAAAATTCATTATATCATCAAACAGGTTTATCTCGTACCATTGATAGTTATGAAGTTAATCCTTACCAATGGACCTGGACAACTGATGGTGCAGCCGAAACAGGTAGTATGCGCCTTTCGGATGGTAAAGTTCAAAACAATCGCCTTGGTGTTAGTTTTACCGAAGTGTTAGATCTTGCTTCGTTACCTTCACCTTATTCAAAATATGGTGGCTCTATTGAAATAGCTTCAACCAATCGTGATTTAAATACTTTTTATAATTTAATGGGTTTAAATAATGGTCTTACTGATGAAGAAATTACTAAGATGATGTATTCAATAGAAATTCTTAGTGGTGGCCAACAAAACTTTTTTGATGTTTACCATGCTAAATATGGTTTATTCGATACGAGTAATTTCTTTCAAAACTATCGTCGTCAAGCTCTTTTAGCAGCTAGTAAAATATTCTATAATAATTTAGCTCTTTCTCTTATGACTAATGATAATATGACTTTAGAAGATATTAATTGTTTAATAAGTATATATGAAGCTACTTTGTCATATCATACTAATTATGGTTATCATAATGAAACAATTAAAGAAGAAACTCAATCATTTATAAAAGAATATAATAAAATTCAAAATAAATTTTTTGAAGCTATTGCTTTAGATAATAACATTGAACAGTCAACATTAATTAATGCTTTAAATAATTATTGTATGTATCGCACTACTGAAAATGGGGATATGATTATTAATGCTGAATTAAATTGGTTAAACGATAATCAAAAGGAATGGCTTAAAACCAAGCTTAATTCATCCCGAATTAGATTTACTCATCCTATGAATACCCTTGCCGAAACCATAGAACAAAAAAAATTATTGTTAAATTAAGACAATAATTTTTTTATTTGTCATATCCTTTTATCGTTAATTGTTCTAAACTAACAATTATGGTATAATAAAAAAAGAAAATAGGAGTGACCTTATGAGTTCAAATGCTTTCCGTAAATTAAAAATAATCGCTTTAACAGGAGCTTCAGCTTGTGTTGCTGCTACTTCTTTAGTCGGCTGTGCTCGCCCCTTTAAAATATCAAATAATAAACCAAGTATTACTTCTATGCCTTCTTCCATAACCTCATCATCTACCATCACTTCATCATCTTCTCTTGATTCTACACCATCAGAAAATACCCTTAATGAAGATTTAAATACTAGTTATAATGCTTATTTATATTCTGCAAATTCTTCATTAAGTGCGCCCATTTCAGCCGGTGCTTTTGGCTTTGCTACTTCATCAGAAAATAATAATGCTGATCGTCGTTTAGAAATAGGCACTTATAATCCCGTTTACTTAAGTTTAACAGGCCAAGATTATGATGAATTTGTTAAATGGGTTAATAATCAAGATATTGTATATGTTTATGAAGACTTATATGGCATTGATGAAGCTTTAGCATTACAAGAAAAATATGAACAAGAATATCAAGAACAAAAGGAAATTCATCAGCATATAAACATCACGTCTAACCCAATCCCTTCTAAAGAAGAGTTAACTAAAATAATAAATACTAATAGTGAGACCTATTTAATGCAACATCATGAATATCAAAAACTAGATTCATCATATATTAATCTCATAAGTGAAATCTTTATTAGTGAATTAACCAATTATTATGATGATTTAGATCCTGAAACTAAAGAAAAAATCTTTTGTACATTAAATGATCTTAAAGCAGTTGGTATTAATAGTACAGACTTTACTATTAATGATTTAGGTATTATTTATAATGCCCGCGTTACTGATGAAGGTTTAGTTATGATAGATCCAGAACAAATTAGTACTTTAAAAGACAAAAATGCTGAAGAAAGAACAATTGCTCATGAAGTTGCTCATTTATTTCAAAGAATGTGTCCTCAACATAAAATAGATGATGTTACGCAAATAGGTGGTTCACAATATTTTGAAGATTTGGAAAGCACTAATCAAGTCAATCCTTTGCATTTTCAATGGTTATATGAAGCAGCTGCTGAACAAATGAGTATGAATTATACTCAGGATAAAACAGCTTTGGTTTATAAAAATATGGTTGGTTATTTACATACTTTAGATCTTATAACGTTGATTCGTCCTGAATATGAACAAAATAGTATTGCTATCAGCCAAATGTCTAATGATCCTGAAAAACTTTATGCTGTTTTTAATGCGACAACTCCTGAAGAGAAAAAGGAAGTTATCAATCTTTTATATTCAATTTGTTATATTCAAAATGATCGTGAAGATTTTGTTACAGTTTATGAAGAACATTATGGTGATATTAGTGAACAAGAAACGACTGTTAAAAGGATAATGAAACAAAGTATTGCTAAAACAATGACTAAGTATTTTTATCGCAATCTATCAGAAAGAATTGCCAATAGTAGTGTAACGATGCAAGATGCCTTTTATTTAATAAATGTTTTTGAATCAGCTTTAAATGTTCACTTGATTTATGATGATGAAACAAGATATGAATTAAATGAGGATGCTATTAAATTTTATATTCAAACTCAAAATAAGTTTTTTGCAATGATTGCTGAAAACAATAATTTAACTTTCGAAGAAGTCGAAGAAAAGTTTAATAATTATGCTTTGGTTATTAAAACGGATAATACATTTCATCGCAATAATTCCTTTACTTGGTTAAATGATGAGGAAAAACAATATATTGCCGATGTTTTAACTACTAACATCAGTAGTTTAACTGTGAATATTAGAACTATTACTTCATCTAATGAAGAGCAACTCCAAAAGCATCCGTAAAATAAAAGTAAATAATTTAAATCAAAAAACGTAAATGAAGAGTCAAAAAAAACCAATTTTATTGCTAAACCCGATTTAGCTATATTATAATAAAATTGTCAATAGTATAAAGAACATAATACATGACAAGTATGATGGGTAGGAAGTGAAAAATGACACCAGTAGATATTAATTTTGATAATTATCTTAGTAGTAGCTCCATTAAAAATGCAACGAAATCTATGACAATAAATGAAGCGGGTATAGATAATCTAGCTATTCAAACCATGCAAACAGCCAAAATAATAAATGATTATCTAAATAGAATAATAGATGTAATTGATGATACTAAATTTTATTATAAAACTCCAGCTGCTACTACCTTAAGAACCAAATTTAATGATATTAGTCGTAATTTTCCTCTTATTACTCAAAATATTGAAAATTATGCCTTTAGTTTAAAGAAAGTAAAACAAAATTATCTCAATCATAATGAAATAGTTATTAGTAAATTAAGTCGAGATACTTTAAACGTTGAGGAGTTAATTAAGAAAGAAGGAAATTGAAATGGGATTTAGTGGAACAGCAAATAGTTCTGATGATAGTTTCATTGGTGTTAATGTCGTAGAAGTAAAAAACTATGTTGAAAACATTTGTGGAACTGCAATTAAAGCAGCTATAACAGCTGCAAAAGAAACACGTTCAGTTTTTGATGCCCTACAAAATGGTTGGACTGGACAAGCTATGGAGCGTTTTGAAGGTAATTTTACGAAAGCAACTCTTGAGCTTGAAAAAACACTTGGTCAAGCATTCGTTGCTCTTGTTAAAGAAATCGCCGCTACAACAGACGGTATGGTTGAACAAGACGCTAATATGGTAGAATTACAATAGGAGGTAAAGGAAATATGGCAGATTCAACTTCAAGTTTATCAGAATTTAGTAAAGCAACATTATCAGCAAATACAACACTTAGTTCAAATTTAGGACAAGCTTCTAGCGCTTATTCTAGTATTAGTACATCCGCTGGGGAAGATATAGGTAGTTTAATTTCTTCAGCATTTCAAACTTTAAGAAGTACTGGCTTTGATGGAGTAGTAGGTTTAGAGTTAGCTCAAGTAGATAATATGAAAAGAGCTATTTCTGACTACGTAAGTAGCATTAAAACAGCTTTAGCTCCACTTAATGCTTCAGATGCTAAAACTTCATTTGGTAAAGAAATCGCTCCAAAGGTTGAAGAATTTGTTACATCAGTTAAACAATCATGTGAAGCAGTTATTACTAATATGGAAGCTTTCAATGAAGATTTAGAAGCTGTTAGAACAGCAATGAAAGCTAAAGCTCAAAGCGTTAATACTGCTCTTGGTGCTCAAGCTAGCAATTTAGCTGAAGGTAGCGCAAGTTGGAAATATAGCGGTTCTAACGAAAGCAATTAGTAAATGGCTTTATCAACAGATTTAATGGCTGAAAGAAGCAGATATTATACCTTTAAAGATCAGGTAAGTAATCTTGCTCGCGAACTTTTGGTTAGTTATAATAACCTTTACAAAGTTAGTCAACACATTAAGGAAACCTACCAAGTTAACAACGACTCTGGAGATCGGGGCAAATTTAAAAATAGTTGCAATGCCCTAAAAAGTAAATATGATTTATTGGTTAATTCAACAATACCCGCAATTAACAATAAAATAGATGAATTAGATTCGCAAATTAATACAGCCTTAGCTGAAGAGGAAGAAGCATTAGAAGAAACTGGAGGATAGCAATGAATGGATCCTATGAAATAGATACTGTCAAGCTATTAAATGCTAGCTCTGAAATAAAAACTCTTCTTACTAATTTAGAACGAGTTTCAAATGAGTATCTAACCTGTATGGGCAAAGTTCCTAATGATACAAAAGAATGGCAGGGAAATGCAAGTGAAAATTTTGTTGAAATAATAAAAAAAGATTATGAAACAGAATTATTACCATTACTTAATAGTATTAAAAAAATAGCTGCTGAAATGGAAACAGAAGCTAATGAATATCAGAAAATAGTAAATGAGGTTATCTTATGAGTAAAATAATTTTTGAAAGTCATAAAGTTAATCTTCTTCTTTCTGAACTAGATACTGTAAGTCGTAATCTTAATCGTACACTTGCCTGTGCTAATGAAATAGCCATCCCATCAACTTTTTATCGCTCATCTGATATAAGAGAATGTCTAAATGACATTAATGATGCTATAACTCTTGTTAATAATGCTAAACCTTGGCTTACTAGACTTAATAATCAATTTAATAATAGTACAATTAATATGACATCACGAATTATGAAAGTCGAAAATGTTGAAATTAAGAAAAAGAATCTTTTAGTCAAATAAAAAATACGCTTATCAAACGATAGCGTATTTTTTTATAGTAAGACTAATACTGAACCATTTCTTATATCTGTTTCATAAACCATTGCATTAGGATTATATTTTTGAAAGGTATTACGATTATATAACGCAATCGAAGGAACTAAATTATAGGTAATACCCATTTCATTAATAGCTTTTACTAAAAGACCAACTATATTGCCAATTCGTTTAGCAATAGGTAAATAAACATCATAAGTTTCTTCTAATTCTGGAACTAATAATTCAACCAAGACTTTATTTTCCATTCCTATAATTCATCTCCTTCATCGTTATCTTTTTTATATACTACTTGTTTAATAACTTTTCTTTTACCATTTTCAGCAACAAAACAATATTCTGGATTATTAATCATTCGATCTTCGGAACTTAAATTAGTAAAGGTTATAACAGTTTGTGAACCAACATCTGGTCCTAACCAAATACCATATTCCGCTTTAACAATTTTATTATACCAATCTTCTAATTTTAATAGATTTAATTGTTCATATGTTTCAATAAAGATAAAATGTATTTTACTATTCTTTAAAGTATCAATAAAGAATTTATTAACAAAAGGCATATTATCAGTAGCAACTTCAGCTTTTAATTTTCCAATACCTGTAAAAATATATATTGTTTCTTTTTCTAAATTTTGTGATTCTTCAATTATTTTACCAAAAGTATCATTGAAATTACTTTGATAACAGGTAAGTCCAATTGTTAAAATATCAAAATAACTGCTAAAATCAATAATTTTAATATCATAATTTGCTTTATCTAACATTTTTAATTCCATTACTAAAGCATTTAAGAATCCTAGATGGTTATCAAAGTCGTTAGCTGAAATTAAATTAACTTTATGCGATTTAAAATCATAATAATATTCACTCTTAGTTTCTATATTATATCCAATTGGAATTTTATCTAAAGTTTTAATTTCATCTAAGAAATTTTCTACATTAACTATTTTTGGTAGAGAAGGTATTTTCTGCAAAGCCATATCTTTATAAGTATTATTTAAAGTCATAGCTGTACTTTTTATAATATTATTTACTTCATTTTTAGTATAAATCATGGCACTTTGGAATTCTAATACTTCTTTTCCTATTTCAATTAATCCACGTCCTTTAAAAGAAGCAGGCTCTAAGTTACGTGGATAGTTACTAAATAATGAGAAATAATCGTCTTTATTAGCAGCTACTAAAGAAAGATGATTAACAAAATATTCACGTGTTTTAGCTCTTAAAACATTCGTATTTATACATGATAGAATGAAGACAACTCCGTATTTAGCACCATCTCTATATAATGGAATAATTAATTCTGAAACTTTAGTTAAGTTTTCAACAAATATATCTAAATTATTAATTATTACACACATTAAAGGTAATTTATCATTAGGATTCATTTCATTATATGATTCAAAATTACCTCCAAAATCAACTGTTAAATCTTTACGTCGATTGATTTCTCTTTCAACCATGGCCATTAAATCAATAATTTTATCTCCATCATCAACTGTACATACATCTCCGACTTGCGGATATTTTAAATAAGATCTTAAGGTCCCAGCTCCCATATCTACAATATAAAAATTAATCTCTTTTGGGGAATGGTTAATACAAGTAGAGTAGATAATGGTTGAAATTAAGTCTTCCTTACCACTACCATTTTTACCATAAATAAATGTATTTCCTTTATTTAAATCAAGGGTTAATAAACCTTGTTTTTGTTTTTTAGGATTATCAAACTCCCCAATAATAGGATTAATTACATATGGTTTAGCCACATAATTATATTTCTTCGCTAAATTACCAAGATATAATTTTTCTGGTAGGGGATCAAGCCATAATTTTCTAGGTAAATAATTTTCACGTTTTGACCATTCACATATCATTTTGACAATGTTAGTTAATTGGTCACCTTTGTCTTCTACTACTTCCTTTTTTAAAAAGTTATCAATGCTTTTAATTGTTGAACCAATATTATTAATAAAGTTAATTGAATCATCAACTTTCTTTATTGTTCTATCAGCTGGAACATATTTAGCTCCGGCCCATCCTGATTGACCAATATCAAAGTACTCATCATAACCAACTTGTAGATAGAATCTACCAGCTTCTTTTAATGAAGCAGCATCAGGTTTTTTTAACATTTCTTGACTATCGCTAGTTGTCTGAACTTTAAGACATACTTTAAATTTCGCATTTGCCCATATTTGATCATTAACAACGCCACTAGGTTTTTGTGTTGCTAAAATTAGGTGAACACCTAATGAACGACCAACACGTGCCGTCGAAATAAGTTCATTCATAAATTCTGGCTGTTGGGCTTTTAATTCAGCAAACTCATCAGATATAATGAATAGGTGAGACATCGGTTCTTTAACGATTCCTTCACGATAATATTTTTGATATTTATAAATATCTAAAGTACTTTCCCCAGTTGCATCACGCGCATCCATAAACATCTGTTCACGACGTTTTAATTCACTATTAATTGATACTAAACTACGATTCATAGCTGCACTATCAAGATTAGTGATTGTTCCAGCTAAGTGGGGAATAGCAATTCCTTTTTCTCTATTTTCAAAAGCACCAGCTAAACCGCCACCTTTATAATCGATTAAGACAAACTGTACTTCATCAGGATGAAAATTAACAGCTAAAGATAAGATGAAAGTCATAATAAATTCCGATTTACCAGAACCAGTTGAACCAGCTATTAAACCATGTGGCCCATGAGCTTTTTCATGTAAATCAAGGATAAATTGTTCACCACTAGCATGAACACCAATTGGTACACCTAAACTGATTGTTGGATCATTGGTTTTCCATCGATTAGTTATATTTAATTGTTCAATACGTGATACGTTATAAGTTTCCAAAAAAGATATTGAATTCGGTAGACTAGATTTAACATCTGAACTAGCGATAGGAATATTCATCAATTTAGAACTTAGTGCTCTTAAATTAATTCCATTAATATATTCTGGAGCAAAAACTATTTGACTATTAATATCTTTTTCCATGACACAACCATTAGTATCAGATAAAGCTATAAAAGTATTACAACGTTTAGGTAATTTATTCATATTTTTATTTATATAGACAATCGAAAAACCAAAATTTTCTTCTGCATTCAATAACATATCAAAAATAGGTAAGCTTTTAGCCATAATAACATCATTTGTAAATAATACATAATAAGTATCAAAATTACGATAAGTCGATGAATCTTCTACAATTTCGTTACCTTCTTTATTATTGGTCGTATGTATAGTTGATCTTTCATTATATAGATTTTCTAAATGACTAGATAAAATCTTCATTTCATCATAAGTAGAAGCATAATATCTAATACTTTTATCTTCATTAAAGACATGTGGTAAGTACTTAGTAAACTCCCAATCATATTTATCATCATCATTAATAAAAAATACCATTTTTAAATCTTGTGCACTATGTAAAGTAGTTAATTGAACAATTAATGATTCTAAAAAACTTTTTCCATAAGATACATTATCAATTATTGCGGCCACTCTGTTTTTTAAAAAATTAAAAGTAACAGGAACATTTTCCAAGATACGACTACTATTGACTACTTCATAAACTTTTTCCATCAAAGCGTCTTCTTCTAAAACAAAATGTTCTTCAGGAGCACTAATTTTTATTTGCGCCGGCACATTACCAATTCCCAATCTAATGATTAAGAAGTCCTCATCCTTTATTTCACGATTCCATAATGTGCTTGAAGAACCATTTAATAAATTAATACATTCACTAACATTAATATTTATTTCTTTTAATACTTGCGCTTGTTTAGCCATTATCAACTTAATTCTTTCGTCACATTCATTTAAGTAAGTTGAATATCTTAAAACTCTTAGTTTTTCCTTTTTTATTTGTTTATCTTTTTGTAATTTACTGGCTAGTTTAGGAATTAAGATACTTCCAATTAACATTGAAACACACATAATCCCCGAAGTTAAAATTCCCACAAAATTACCGCCATTATTAATATTATTAATAAGATTAATAATCGATACAAATGAGGAAGCCATCATTGTAAAACTAGCCCCAAAAGTAGCTAAAAAATTATCATCTTCACTCATTTGGGTAGGTGGTGGTTGATCAATCGCAATTTCTTCTTCCTTAACATACTCTTTTAAACTAGGGCGATGATAAAAATAATCTTCTGCATGATATAGTTGAATCCCTTTTTGTTCTTCTGTAACCAAATCATATTTTGTATTATCATAGCCATCATCAATATAATTTTGTAAATAAAGTTGATTAATACTAACATAGTCTGTTGGAGCATAAATATTCATAAATTCTTGCATCCACACAATCTTTAGACCATTTATAAAAATAATATCGCCCGGATATAAATTAGTACTATCTTTTACTACATTATTATTTAAATAAATAGGGACTGTTTTACCACTTTGTGGATAAGCTATAAACCATTGATTACTTCCATCTTTTAAACATATACCCGCATAAATCATATTTTGATTTGCTATATTAAACATAATTGCTGATTCATTACTTGAACCAATTAATAATTGATTAGATGATACTAATACTTTTCTTAAATTATTATCAAGGGTAGGTAAACAATATAAATCTAAGACTTCATCTCTTCCGACTAATAAAATATTAATATGTAGATATTCTTCTAAATATATTTCTTGTTCAATTTTTCCATCAATTAAAATAGCAACACTATCATTACTACGTAAAAGCCATTTATTTTCATGAGCTTCAATACTAAGTTCTTTAATAACATTTGCCTCAATTGGCTTATAGTGCATTACAAAAATTCCATCAACCTCTAAAGGCAGGGTTAATTTAGTAATTTTTTCTTCGTCTAATAACAATATACGCATAGTTCACACCACCGCTTTTATCTTACTTAATTATTATAACACATAACCATGATTTTCGTTATTAATTTTCACTAAAAGAAAAACCATTTATTTTTATAGATTATCTTCTTATTTACATTTTTACTTTTATATTAGTCAAAAAAACTAAAACTTATAGTATAATTATATTAGGTGATTATCCATGAAGATTATTATTTCAGCTGGGGGAACAGGGGGTCATATTTATCCTGCTCTTGCCATTGTTAATAAAATAAAAGCTTCAGAGCCCAATAGTGAAATACTTTATATTGGTACCCATAATCGTATGGAAAAAGATTTAGTTCCTCAAAGAGGCCTTCCTTATGAAGCTTTAGAGATATATGGTTTTTCCAAAAAAGATTTATTATTAGATTTTAAAAATATTTTTTTAATTAATAAGGCTAAGAAAAAATGTTTAGAACTTATTAAAGAATTTAAACCTGATGTTGTCTTAGGGATAGGTGGATATGTAACATATCCTGTTATTTGGGCGGCTCATAAATTAGGAGTTAAAACATTTATTCATGAACAAAATAGTATTCCAGGTAAAACCAATTTAGCCTTACAAAGTAAAGCTGATTTAATTGGTGTTTCTTTTAAAGAAACTATTTCTAAATTTAATAAAGCTCGTGGTGAAGTATTTTTTTCAGGTAATCCCTGTGGTGAAAATGCTTTATCACTAAAGCCAATCGATAAAACTACTTTAGGTTTTAGTCCTAATAAGAAATTAATCGTTATAGTAGCTGGTAGTTTAGGTTCATCTTCGGTTAACGAAAAAATGCAAACTTTCTTAACCAAAGCGGCAGAGGAGCCTTATGAAATTTTATATATTACAGGCAAAGCATTATATGATGAATTTATCGCTCAAAAAACCTTTGCAAGTAATATTAAAGTTGTCCCTTATTTAGATAATTTACCTGCTTTATTAAAAAGTGCTGATTTAGTAGTTACCAGAGCCGGAGCTTCAACCATGAGTGAGATTCTTTCTTTAGCGCTTCCAGCTATTTTTATTCCTTCACCATATGTTGCTAATAATCATCAATATTATAATGCTTTAGAAATTAAAAACAATGGTGGTGGAGAACTAATTGAAGAAAAAGATTTGACAGCTGAAGCATTGCTAAGTAAAATTAATAGCGTTATAAATGATTCTCAGAAATACGAACAAATGAAACAAAATTTACATAAAATGAGCATAAATAATAGTAGTGAATTAATATATAATAAATTAAAGGATTTGATTAAATGATAACAAAATTACAAGAATATGGTACCGTTTTAGAACACGCCCCATTAAAACAATTAAATACTTATCATATTGGTGGAACAGCTAGATACCTAATATCTCCTAACTCAATTAAAGATTTAATTAATGTTTTAAAAATACTTAAAGACCATAATCTTAAATATATGATTTTAGGCAATGGTTCTAACATTGTTTTAAATAGTCGGGAATATGATGGAGCCATTATTCATTTAGATAAATTAGATGGTATCGAAATACATCCCGAACTAAATATGGTATATGCTGAAGCTGGTGTCATGTTGCCGAAACTTGTTAATGCTGCTGTTAATAAATCATTAACTGGTTTAGAATTTGCTGCTGGTATTCCTGGCACTGTAGGTGGTAGCATTTATGGTAATGCTGGAGCATATAATAGCTGTATTCTTGATTACATATCATCAGTAACCGTTTTAGATGAAGATTATAATATTAAAGTTATTGAACATGAAGATATTACTTATTCTTATCGTAATTCCATGTTTAAAAATAATAAAAAGTATATTATATTGGCAGCTAAATTTTTCTTAAAAAAAGGTGATAAACAAAATTCTTTAGAAATAATCGAAAATCGTCGTCAACGTCGTCTTGATTCTCAACCTTTAGAATATCCTTCAGCTGGTTCCGTTTTCCGTAATCCTGAAGGCGATTTTGCCGGACGTTTAATCGAATCATGCGGCTTAAAAGGTTACCAAATAGGGGGAGCTGCTGTTTCTTTAAAACATGCTAACTTCATTGTTAATATTGATAATGCAACTAGTGATGATGTCTACAAATTAATCAAGTATGTTCATCAAACAGTATTAGAAAAAACAAATGTTAATTTAATAATTGAACAAGAATTTATAGATTGGGAGTAGTTATTATGAATAAAAAGGGTCAAAAGATAAAACATCATACCAAAAGAAAATTAAAAGTTAATGTTCTTTTAAAGTTACTAGTTTTCTTCTGCCTTATAATAGCTACTTTTTACTATCTTAAGACCCTACCAATTAAAAACATTTATATTACAGGTAATGAACAAATACCTGATGTTGAAATAATTGAAACCCTTAATATTAAAGATTATCCTCCTCTTTATAAGTTAAAAATATCTAAGCTAGAACAAACTTTACAAGCTCATCCTCTTATAAAAAATGTTAAGATAAAAAGAAATATTTTTGGTAAATTAACTATTAAGATTACCGAATCTAAAATATTATTTTTTTACAAATATAATAATAAATACATTACTTCAGAAGGTACTTCAATTGATAATAATGATAAATACTATGGTTATCCAACTTTAATTAATTTCACCCCTGATACAGTCTTTGAAGAATTTGTTAAAGGTCTTAATAAAATAGATCATAATATTATCAATATGATAAATGAAATAGAATATAATCCTTATAAAAATGCTGATGGTACAATAATTGATAACAATCGTTTTACCTTAAAAATGAATGATCAAAATACCGTCATTATCGATACTGTTAATATAAAAAATCTTAATTTATATAATACGATATATGCTTCTTTAGGCATGGACACTTCTAAAGGAATTCTATATTTAGATACTATTACTGAAGATAATATTTATTTTAAAAGCTACGAAACAATTAATAATGAAAATAAAGATGAAACAAATTAAATGAATGAAATGACGTGATATATTATGAATTATAGTAAAATTATGGAACAGATAATTGCCAAAAATCAAGCCGAAGGACATATCCCCAATCTTTTATTACATAGTTGTTGTGCTCCTTGCTCAACTCACGTTATTGATACATTATCTCCATATTTTAATATAACCATCTTTTATTATAATCCTAATATCGAACCATTATCAGAATATGAAAAAAGAAAAGCCGAAGAGATTCGTTTTATTAATGAATATCCAGCTCAAAATAAATTAACCATTATTGATTGTGATTATGATAACGACCTTTACCATCAAACTATTAAAGGACTAGAGGATGTCAAAGAGGGTGGAGCCCGTTGTTTTAAATGTTATTATTTAAGAATGCTTACAACTGCTTTAAAAGCCCAAGAATTAAACTATGATTACTTTGCTACTACTTTAACTGTTAGTCCTTTAAAGAATAGTCAAAAAATTAACGAACTTGGTTCTTTAATTGAAGAAAAATATAAAATACCATATCTCTATGCCGATTTTAAAAAGAAAGATGGTTATCTTCACAGTATTAAAATGTCGCAACAATATCATTTATATCGTCAAGATTATTGTGGTTGCATTTATTCTAAACAAGAACGTCTAGCTAAAAAAAACACTGAATAACTCAGTGTCTTTTACTTTGTATAAAAATTTTTTATATATTCATGATATGCTCGATAAGCAAATCCTTTATCTGAGGTCTTTTTATACTTTAATTTTAAATAAGTACATATTTCATTAACAAAATAATCACATAAATAAGGATTACGTACAAGTAAAGGACCTATTAAATAAGTACCATAAAAATTATTGTAATGAACCCCTTCATTATTATCCTTTGGTTTAAAACCAGTTCCATCAATCACACTAAACATTGCTTCATTAGCATTAATTAAAATACTATTTCGATTCTGAAAACCTAAAATATTATGTTTTATTAAATCAGCTTTATAATATTGTGGACCAACTATCCTAAAGTCTTCTTCAATAACTTCATAGGTAAAAGCTCCAACGGCTTTTAATTTTTTTCCAGAAGCTTTAGTAATCGATAACCCAAACAAATCTACAGCATTTCCCGTAACTAAGAAAAATTTATTCTGATTAATAGCTGTTACAATATCATCTTTATATTTAATTAAATGATTAAGAACTAATTCTTGATTATCTGTACTTCCCATCCCAATATAATAAAAATCATATTTTTCAAAATCAATTTTATCTTCAATACTTAAAAAATATACTTCAGTTTCAATACCTTGTTCTTCCAGTTTTCTTTTAAGATATCTAACATTACCATTTTCACCATATAAATTCATTAAATCATAATACAAATGGGCAATTTTAAACTTTTTCATTTTCATCATCCTTAATTAATTTATAAATATTAGCCGTCATATCAAAACATACCATCGTATAAATATCGCCAACACTTTCTTCTTTTACTAATTGTAACAAATTATTTAAATCATCTACTAAAACAATTTTATCTGTTTCAATTCCTGTAAAAGATAATCTAGTTACAACATCATACCTAAATCTTCCTATACAAAATATTTTATCAATATTTTTATCATTTAATAATTCAAAATCAACATCCCAAAGCCAAGATAAATCATTAAATTTATATCTTCTAGATACATTATCAAATCCCAATATTATCGTTTTTTTACCTTTTTGATTTTTAATATATCTAATAGATTGGTAGTAACTTAAATTATTTTCATTTTTACTCTCCAGCATTGTTAATTTTCGCCCATCTAAACTTAATACTTTTCCTCGTTTAGCTAAAGTTTTATCATCATTAATTGCTTTAATAATTACTTCGTCTTCAATGCCCATACTTTTGGCTATTGCATAAGCTGCTACCGTATAATAAACAGCGTATAAAACATCTTTATTTAAATATATGCTTTGTCCATTAATTTTAAAACTATGTTTTTCAAAATCAACATCCGTAGCTTCATAATCGGGATTACCTCGTTTATAATCACCATTCTTACAATAATAACTACCAATATGTCCATAATGATAATATTCATATACCATTTTACTTTTACATATTGGACAATAAGCATAGTCCGTAGCTTCTATTCGATTTTTTAAATAACTATCTTTGGTTTTACCAACTCCATAAGTAATCTTCTCATTATTAAATAGAAAACTCATTGTATTTACTAACGGATCATCAGCATTAATAATTAACTTAGTTTTCTCATCTACAACTTTTAAAATATCTTTAAAGACAACATCTGGTTCCCCATTACGAGGTGGTTGATCTCGCGTGATATTAGTAACTGCTAAATGCGTTATCTTATTTTTGCCAAAAATTAATTTCAAATGACGTTCATCACATTCTAACAATAAAACATCATGTTTAAATTCACCCTTTAAATTACAATTATTTAATATTAAAGTAACGGCAGCTAAAACGCCATTACTACCACTTTTATTATAACAAACATCATAACCAGCATCAGTTAAGATATGATTTACTAAATCAGTTGTTGACCCTTTACCTGAAGACCCACTTATTGCAATAACATACTTAGGATACTTAACTTCTTCTAAGACTTTATGTTGCTTTAAAATATCATATATAAAATATCCGGGATAAACTGATCCGTTTCTTTTAAATAACTTACATACTCCAGTTATTAATCTATTTAGTAATATCATCAAAAAAAGTCTCATTGTAATCACCTAACTAATTATATCAAAAATATCTTTATTATTGTAAAAAACTCCTAATTTTTACATATTTTGTCGAAGATATAGTTTATCAAAACAATATTTGTTATATTAAAAAAGGTGATCATATGGAAATATTTTATACAAATAATACCCTTTATATTAATATAGAAGATCGTATCAATTTCTCATTAATCAAAAATTTACAAACTAAATTATATCGTATAATTGATACTTATCATATATCTAATATTGAAATTAATATTTTAGATAATTCACACTATGACACAACTTTAATTAATGACTTAATTAGTGATTATAAAATAAAATATAATGGCCGAATAATTGTCAAATAATAAAATAACCTTTTAAACATTTCATAAATTTTGTATAATGATTAAGAGGTGTTGTATATGCAAAAATTTTTTGTTTATTTAACTTTTATTCCTTGGTTTTTATATTTTGTTGAAATAGCTAAGAACTTTCTTAAAATATTAGCTAATACTAAAATAAATAAAGAATGGTTTAAAAAAAACTTTTTTTATTTATTTCGTTTTGACAGTTTAATTCTTTTTGCTATCTTTATTTTTTTCGCTAAATTCTATAAAGATGCCAATCAAATAAAGTTAGTTAAAATTTTATTATTTTCAGCCATCAATTTATTTCTTTATATTAATACACTTTATGAAAAACACGACAATCCCAATCATATTACGCCAAAAGACATAAGTACCATTTTAATTCTATTATTAGTCATTTTAATACCTATAATCTTTTATATTGCCACTGGTAAATATACAATTACATATTATATATTGTTTGCATATAGTTTCTTTAGTTGTTTAATTGTCATGCTTTCTAAAGTCATTAATGATTTAATTGTTAAAATAGTTAGAAGAAAAAATAATGGCAACAAATAATTATCATATCGAAAAAATAATTGATTCATTAGCTAATTATGGTCAAACTAATTTTATAACACGACAAGAATTGGCAGCTATCAAACACTATCTTCATCCTAATGAATATCAAATTTTTGATTTATATCCTGAAAGTAGTAAAGTAATTTTATATAAGAAAAATCTTCCCCAAATCAAATTATTTCAAATAAACTCTTCAATTTCCCTTCGTCATCAAGATATTTTAGGAACAATTTATGCCTTAGGTATTAAAGATGACACCTTTGGTGATATCATTCAATATCAAGATAAATATTATCTTTTTCTCTTACCCCATATGACTGACTATTTTAAATATAATTTTACAACTATTAAAAATACTCCTATTACTTTAGAAGAAGTTGCTATAACTTTAAAAGAAAACTTTAGTCAACAAACTTCCCGTGTCGAATATATTGTCTCATCCCTAAGAATTGATAATGTCGTTAGTGCTATTACTAATACAAGTCGTAAAGAGACTTTAGATAAATTTAAAAATAAAGAGATAAATTTAAATTATTCTTCCGAAATAAAACCAACGCGAATATTACATGAGCAAGACATTTTTAGTATTCGTAAATATGGGAAATATAAATTTAACCGTCTTCTTAAACAAACTAAAAAGGGTGGGTTAGTTATTGAAATACTAATGTATAAATAAGTTTCATTAGTATTTTTTATTATTTATAAAAAGTATTAACTATGTTATAATTTATAATATAGGAGGAATACGATATGAAAAAGTCTAAAATATTAAAGAATATTATTTATATTTTAATCCTTCTATTAGTATGTGTAGGAATAGTGTTTGCATATTATTATTTCACTGGTCAAAAAAATCCTTTATTATCTTTTGTTGATAACATTGGTAAAAATTCTGAAGAAATAAATGATAATTACAATGGCATCTATACATATAAAGAGAGTTTAAATGGTTCTAAATTTATTTACAATGGTTGTAGTGTTACAAATATTAATTATTATCTTTTAATTGTCAATGATACTTTTTATTCATATAAAGGCTCATGTATGGGGACATATTATTTAGGTGAAGGTAAAGTTTCTGATTTAGAAATCTTAACGACCGAAGATAATCGTAGTTATTTTATCAAATATCAAGATAAAGAATATTTAAAAGATCAAACTACGCGTAGTCTTACTCTAAATAATGATATCAAAAAGAATCTTATGAATATAGATTTAAATAATTACAAATTAATTTTAAACGAAACAGAATTTGCTGGCAATTACTATTCAATAGCAGCTCCCGTAAATGGAATATCATCATCAATCATGTTTAAGTTTGAACCTTCTGATACAGGTGATTTTCAAATAAGTCTTACGACTAATGAACTTATTAATAGTCGTAAATTATATGAATATAATGCTAATAATTATGACAATTTACCGGACTTTTATCCATATGGTAAAAACATCGTTGTTATCGAAAAAAATCACCTGGCAAATAAATTTTCCTATAAGTTTAAAGTCGTCAGCACTGAAGGCGTTATTTATGAATTAGATAAAATGTTTCCGATAACGGTTGACGGTGTCCAACTAAATCCTAACAATAGTGTATTTGTAACCTTTGATCAAAGCTCTCGTATTTTCCGTGTTTTAGTTGGCAACGACGATAAAATGTGTCAAGAAAATACTGATACTGATACTAATACCATTACTTACTATGAATTTAAAATTACTTACAGCTATTCACTTAATAATTTTACCCCATTAGAATTTGTCAAAATAGGGTATGCCAATGAAGGCTGTAATTATGTCAATAAAATATTAGGGAGGTAAATATGATAATTGAAGCAATCATCACTTTATTAGGACTATGTTTAACATTTCTACCAGTATTAATATATTTTAACTATCTACTAACCCATGTTAATAAAAAAACGCGCTTTGATTACCACTTAGAACTGGTTCAGTTTAAAAAAGGGCATCTTGGAACCTTTTTAGCCTATGCTGAACGTATATCTTTTGGTAACCTTATATGCAGTTTCGGTGTCTTATTAAGTGAATTTTTTCAAAATAAGTATGTCTTTTTCTGGTTTGTCATTTCCATTGTCATTTATATAATTATTAAATATTTTGATGAAAAAAATGAAAAATAATAAAAAGAAGATGATATCTTCCTTTTTATGTGTTATAATTTTTATATAGTAGGGATATCGATTACGGGGTGGTATTCATGAGATTTAAAGAAGAATTCCTCAAAGAATTATTAAAAAGACTTAAAGAAAATATTGATTTAATAGAATCTAGTTTTACTTTAGCTAAAATACCTTTTATTAAAAATAAACTATTAAATATTGAACCTCTTGAATATCGTTTATCTATTTTATTTGAAAGTGATCCCTATATATTTTTAAATAAACTAGTTTACACTATTATTAATAAACAAGCTATTAAAGTAAGTAGTAGTAATATCGCTTGTGATTTACTTTTAGAACTTGTTAACTTAATATTACAAGAATTTAATATGGAAAGGATTGGTAAAATTGCACAATAATAACGAATTTAAACAACATTTACTAATATCTTATTTAGCTTTATTAGCTGATAAAAACTATATTGCTGAATTTGATCGTTTATTTCCTCAAGTTGAACCTTTTTTACAAAGTCTTGTTGCCAATTCCAATAATAAAGAATTATTAGATCAAGTTAAAAAGATAGCTAGTTATAGAAATAAAAAAATGCAAATAACTGTATAGAAGGTGATTTAATGCAATGTCCTAATTGTGGTGCTTTCGTTGAAGATGGAAAAGCTATATGTACAATGTGTGGAGCTCCCTTAAATAATTCGCAATCAAGTGGCGCAAATTATGGCTATGGAAATAATGTTTATGGGCAAATGGCCTTTGATAATAATGGTTTTAATAACGCAAATGCTTTTAATTCTAACGCTTATAATCAAAACTATAATAATAACTTTAATCAGGGTCCAGGACAATCTTTTAACAATAGTAACATAAATAATGGTGGGGGTTTTAGTAATCCCTCAACTAATTGGAACAATCAACCATCTGATTATAAAAACATTACCTATGATACTATTCAAAAAGATGATCGAGATATCTTTGATTTTTTTGCCGATAACAAAAAACTAATTTCTTTTTTTTCATTTGTTTTAATAATCGGCTTATTGATCTTTGCCGCTTATCAATATAATAAATATAAAAGTAAACCTCTTGAATTAGAACCTAAATTATTAAGTCTCTATTTTGAAGTCGATTCAAGCCTTCAAAGTGTTAGTAGTAATTCGCAAAACACTATGGTATATACCAAAAGTGGTGCCAAAGGCAGTTCTTGTTCAATTACTATATCTTATGGCTCAGCTACTTCAAACGACCATGTCAAAGAATATTTTACTCAAGTTAAAAAAGACTTAGAACCCGTTCGTGATAATACTAACAAAATAGTCAATAATCTTGATATATATACCCCATCTGAAAGTAATATGAAAATTAATGATGCGATATGGTACTATTTAAATATATTTTATAAAGGTAATAATACTTCAAATCCAACTCTTTTAAAATATAAATATTTAACATCAATATATAAAGGATATTATTATGATGTTGAATTAATTAATAATGGCAATGACTCATCATGTAGTGCTTCATTAGATAACTTTGCTAAATCACTACAATTTATTGATACTGAAAAATAGGAGGAACATAACATGAAAAAGTGCCCAAAATGTGGAACAGTTTTAGATGATTCAAAAAAAACTTGTTATATGTGTGGAACTGTTTTAAGTAAAAAGTCACCCATGAATTTTGGGGATACTTTTGATAGTCAAATAGGGGCAACTGTTTCTAAAAGTCAAGACAATGTTTTTAATAATTTATCAGATCTCAATACTAATAATAATTTAACTTCTACTTTTGTGAGTCCTGTCGACAATAATAGTGCTTCTAAAACATCTAAAGCTGCTAACGTGTTTGCTAGTCAAGTTGATAATTTAAATGCTCAACAATACGATGAACGAACAGCTTTAGAAAAAATATTTACTAGTGACTCTCGTTTTAAAAGTAAAGATGAACTAAACGAAATTGAAAAAAATCTTAAAACATCTGCCCAGATTAGTAATAACAAACCAGTTAGAACACCTGCTCAAACCCAATCAGTGGCTACTAAACAGGCATATGTAAATCAATCTCAATCTCCTAATTATCAAAACAATATAAATAACTCAACTCCCTCTAATTATAATTCATCAAAAGCTCCTATTAATTGGGGAAGTAACCTTAATGATAACCAAAAGAAAAAATTTAACATTAGTTTAAGTTTTATCTTTAATACAACTTGCTTTATTTTATTCATCGGAGCTATGCTTTATCTTTATTTCAATTATATTAAACCCAAACCTAATGAAAGTGTTGAACTAGGGGGGTTAATTTATACTCTTGATCCTTCCTTTAATCTAAAGACCGACGATAATTTTAGCAAATATTATACTAAAGGTGAAAATTGTGCAATTAGAATAAGTTATGGTACAACTAATAATGTCGATGACTTTGTTGATACTTATTTTGATAGTATCCGTGCAGAATATCAAAATCAAGAAGGCTACAACACTAATGTAGAAGCCCTTCAAATAAATGGTAATACTTGGTATGAATTAAATGTTATTTCTTTAAAAGAAAATCCCGCTTCATCAGGTGGTTATTCCCCAGCTACGAAATTTAAATATGTAGCGATGGTTTATAAAGGAACCTATTATGATATAAGATATGTTAATCAAGACGATGATGGCACCTGCTCAGAAGCATATGACAACTTTATAAATTCTTTATCATTTATTCAAGAAGATTAATCTTTCTAAAGAAGATACCTTTTTAATACTTTTATCTTGTTTTATGTTATACTTAAAAAGGGACGTGGTATAAATGAATCTTGACGATATTTTAGAAAAAATAAAAAGACTAGAAAATGGTGGTAATGGAACAAACATGGTTTGCTTTATTATTGCCTTTGATTTACTATATTTCTTAAAAGATAACGATAATCGTGAACGTTTTATTTATGAATATTATAAAAATGATAATGGTATGTTTGCTGCTAATATGAAAAAAATATGTTATTATTGTGAATCTATTTTAATCGAAGACAATATTTATGATAACATGTTAAAATCCATTGATATGGAAGTTCATCGTGAAGATCTTGTTAGTATGTATAATTATTATGATGCTATCGATCGTATTGAAAAAGCTAATTTAAGTACTAAAAATATGGTTAGTGATGGCTTTAAAATTAGACTTTTAAAACAAGTTTTTGATCGAAATAGTACCGACTTTATTAATTTAGATAATAAAGTTAAAGACTTAAAAAATCGCTATGATAAAAATATGATAGATACAGTTGCTATCATAGCCATTTTTATCGCTATTAGTGTTGGTATGATTAGTGGTATTAGTTTTAGCTTACAAGCTTTTGAAAATATTACTAGTCTTAATGTTGGTACCACTTGTTTAGCAGTTGCCTTAGTTGGTTTTGTTATTTTCAATCTTTTTTATGCTATTTTTAATTTTGTTAGTCACTTATGTGGTAAAACATTTGATAAAAAAGGGTATATTTTATTTATAGATATTGTATTTATCTTATTGATTGTTTTTTTTGCTTGTCTAGTCTTGTTTTAAAAACTTGTTTTTTAAAATTTTGTCTTGCAAGAACGATATGTTTATGATATTATTAAATGGTCGATGGACCTCTAGCTCAGTTGGTTAGAGCATCCGGCTCATAACCGGGCGGTCGTAGGTTCGAGTCCTACGAGGTCCACCATTTA